>NZ_PJBO01000004.1:0-73755 GCF_002836425.1 Planomicrobium sp. MB-3u-38
GCGATTTCTATATTCAATTGAAGCCTGATATTGTATAATGAATGTAAAGCTATTAAATTATATTCATTCTAATTTAGTAATTAATAGAAATGAATTCCCCGAATCCGAAAGGAAGTGTTCAATTATGATGGTAACGCTATTTACTTCCCCAAGTTGTACATCTTGCCGTAAAGCAAAAGCATGGTTGGAAGAGCATGATATTCCATATACAGAACGCAATATATTTTCTGAACCTCTTACAATCAGTGAAATAAAAGAAATTTTACGCATGACTGAAGATGGCACTGACGAAATTATTTCAACTCGTTCGAAGATTTTCCAAAAATTGAACGTAGATGTTGAAAGTCTGCCTCTTCAGAGATTATATGAGCTAATCCAAGAACACCCTGGCCTATTGCGCCGGCCGATCATCATGGATGAAAAAAGACTGCAAGTCGGTTATAACGAAGATGAAATCCGCCGGTTCCTTCCTCGTAAAGTGAGAGCGTATCAATTGCTTGAAGCTCAACGAATGGTGAACTGAAAATAAGCTAAAAGCTGTCCGGCCTTTATGTCAATTCATAATGGATCTTTGGACAGCTTTTCTATATTTATTTCAGTTATAAATCTTGCATTTCCTTGCTAATTAGCATAAACTCTTAACTAATTATCCGTCGCCGGACTTATGAATACAGGCATTAACTTTCTCATATAGTTAAAAACGCGATATAATAAGTAAAGCAACACCGCACGGCTTATGAGGAAGATCCTCTTGGTCCAATTCGAAAGGAGAGGTGTAAAATGGAAATAGAACGCATTAATGATAATACAGTCAAATTTTACATTTCCTATCTCGACGTTGAAGAACGTGGGTTCAGCCGTGACGAAATATGGTTCAACAGAGATAAAAGTGAAGAGCTTTTCTGGGAAATGATGGATGAGGTCAATGAAGAAGCTGATTTTGTTATGGAAGGTCCTCTATGGATTCAAGTCCAGGCAATGGACAAAGGACTGGAAGTTACAGTAACGCGTGCCCAACTTACTAAAGACGGCCAAAAACTTGATATGCCGGATGATATAGAAGAACGCCGCAAAATGTTCTCAAGTGATGAAGCAGCGGCTGCTACTGAATTTGATGAGTTTGAACCTGTTTTCAATGAGCCGGACACTAAAAACCTCAAATACAGTTTTGTTGTATCCGAAGTGGAAGAATTGCTTCCATTGTCACGCCGGTTACAATATGTACCAATCGAAACAGCGCTCTATCATTTTGAAGGGAAGTACTTCCTTCATGTCAGCTTTGATGAAATCCTGCACTCAGATGACGATATTAAAGACCATGTGAGTGTATTTACAGAATATCTTCAAGGTTCTCCTGTGACGATCCATCGTCTGGAAGAATACGGCAAGGAAATATTCAATAAAGATGCATTATCAAACGTGCTTCATTATTTTGGCTAAATATTAAATCTATTGTAAGAAGACCTGAAAGTTTAAGCTCAGCTTATTCTTACAGGTCTTTTTATTTGGGTAAAATGAAAAGTTAAAAAACTGAAAATTAAAATTGTTTAAATCCAGCCTTCCTTCTATAATATAGAAAAAGGAGAGTGGAAGAAATATTAGTCGCCAGGACTGAGGCAGGAAACCTAATTTATTTGACTAATCCTTACAGCGCTAAAGAATTGATAGGTTTAAAGGCAGTTCATCAGTTCTTTTGCCCTGATTGCGGCAGTAAAGTTCTTCTGAAAATCGGGGAAATCAAAATCCCGCATTTTGCCCATAAATCAACAGCTTTATGTGGCAATGGAGAGCCGGAATCTTCACTGCATCTCCAGGGAAAAATGCTTTTACATCAATTCTTTGCAGATAAAAGAATATCAGCTGAACTGGAAACTTATTTACCGGAAATTCGACAAAGGGCTGATGTACTTGTCGAGCGGAAATCAGTCATTGAATTTCAGTGCAGTCCCATCGCTTCAACTGATGTTGTCAGGCGATCTGCAGCTTATTCCCGGCTTGGTCTTCATTTCACCTGGATAGTCGGGATAAAAGAATCCCGTGAGAACAAAATTCAGATTTTGAATATTAAGGAATATCAGAGGGAAATGATTCTTCGTCAAGATCATCTGAGCTATTTACTGCTCCTGAATCCTGCAATGAAACAATTCCAATACTATTCTAATCTCTTCCATATCAGTGGCAGCAGATGGATAGGAAAAGTGGCGTCAATATCTATGGACCTGCAAAGCTATCCTTTTGCGATGCCTAGGCTAATATCGAGAAATGATTTTGACTCTGTTTGTGCGGTGTTTTTGAAAGCCAGGAATGATTTCATCAGGTCACAGTTTTTCGCTAAGAAAAGATATCAGAACCCTTTCTGGATTCTCTGCTATGAACTGGGGCTGGATATGCGGAATCTGCCGCAAATAATCGGTGTACCGATCAGAGGAGCCGAAAGTGTGGCAGGGAATGCTGTTATATGGCAATTGCAGCTGGCTCGGGCTAAGCGCCTTGGCATCTCCTATGAAAACCTGCTTTCTTCCGGCAAAATAAAATTACAGAAGCAGCAAGATACAGATAAGGCATTAAGGGTTTTAAAAGACTATGCAGATTTTCTGGATGAAATGGAAGCTGGAGAATGGATGTCGGCCAAGCAAAGGGACGTGTTATATGATATCTATTGCAAAAGCGTATGAAAATTGAGAAAATAAGATGTAGTTCGACTCCCGAAAGAGAAGGACAAAGGAGGAAATAAAATGGCCAATAAAATACTGAAACGTGAAGAAGTACCGGTTGAACTGACGTGGAAACTGGAAGATATATTTTCGACAGATGAGTCTTGGGAAAGTGAGTTTAAAGAAGTAGCTTCCTTAGCTGAAAAAGCAGGTTCATATGAAGGGAAATTGAAAGAGGGAGCTGAATCCCTATTCGAAGTTTTGACTTATAAAGATGAATTGTCCGAACGTTTGAGAAGATTGTATACATATTCCCATATGCGTTACGATCAGGACACGACCAATTCGAAATATCAGGCGATGGATAGCCGGATCAAAGCTTTATACGCAAAAATTTCTGCGGGCTTATCATTTTTGACGCCTGAAATTTTAGAGCTTGATGAAGATGTTTTAAATAAATTTGTGGAAGAACACGAAGGGCTTAAACTTTATCGGCATGCGCTGGAAGAATTGAACTCGATGCGTCCGCATGTTTTGCCGGCAGAGCAGGAATCATTGCTTGCCCAATTATCTGAAGTTGTCAGCGCTTCTTCGGAAACATTCGGTATGCTGAATAACGCGGATCTGGAATTTCCCGAGATAAAAGATGAAAACGGTGAAACAGTTCAGATTACACACGGCAATTATATCCGATTCCTTGAAAGTAAAGACCGGCGCGTCCGGGAAGATGCATTCAGAGCCGTATACGCTACTTACGGCAAATTCCTTAATACTTTTGCCTCGACATTAGCTGGCACAGTGAAACGCGATAACGTAAATGCCCGAGTACGCAAATACGATTCGGCAAGACATGCCGCTTTATCGGACGATCATATTCCAGAGAGTGTATATGACAATCTTGTGGAAACTGTAAATAATAATCTCCATTTATTGCATCGCTATGCGGCTCTGCGCAAAGAAGTCCTTGGCATCGATAAAGTGCACATGTGGGATATGCACACGCCGCTTGTTAAAGAAGTGAAGATGGAAATTCCTTATGAAAAAGCGACAGACATCATGCTGAAGGGTTTGTCCGCACTTGGTGAGGAATATACAGGAATTGTAGCGGAAGGCATCAAGAACAGATGGGTGGACGTTCTGGAGAACAAAGGCAAGCGGAGCGGCGCATATTCTTCTGGTGCGTATGGAACAAATCCGTATATCCTGATGAACTGGCAGGATAACGTCGATAATCTGTTCACTTTGGCGCATGAATTCGGCCACAGTGTGCACAGCCATTATACTCGCGCGTCCCAGCCTTATGTCTATGGCGATTATTCCATTTTCGTCGCTGAAGTTGCTTCCACTACAAACGAAGCATTGCTGAATGAGTACATGGTGAAAGCCACTGATGATGACCAGGAACGCATCTACCTTCTGAACCACTGGCTTGATGGTTTCCGTGGCACTGTATTCCGCCAGACGATGTTTGCGGAATTTGAACATACTATCCATAAGATGGATCAGGAAGGCGAAGCCTTGACAGCTGACCGTCTGACGGAAGTCTACTATGAGCTGAATAAAAAATACTTTGGTGAAGATGTGGCAGTGGACGAAGAAATCGGTATGGAATGGGCGAGAATCCCTCATTTCTACTATAATTACTACGTTTTCCAATATGCCACTGGGTTTAGTGCCGCGACAGCATTAAGCAAAGGCATCCTTGAAGAAGGGCAGCCGGCTGTCGATCGTTTTATCAATGAATTCCTGAAAGCGGGAAGTTCGGATTACCCGATTGAAGTTCTCAAAAAAGCGGGCGTCGACATGACGTCGTCATCTCCGGTAGAAGAAGCATGTAAAGTGTTTGAAGAAAAACTGATTGAACTGGAAAAATTATTGCTGAAAAAATAGTTTGGCTAAAAAGGAGCCCCAAATCAAGGGGTTCTTTATTTTTTAAGTATATTAATATAATTAAAAATTTCTCGTTCTGCTTACCAATATGACAAATTTGTGAATTTGCTTGTGAATTATTGCATAAACAATTATTCCGTGATAAAGTTAGGTTGTGAAATAAATCACATACAAACATACACCCCTTTGTTTGAGCGTGAACATTTCTCCCATCCCCTTTGTGTAATGAGAAACGCCTGCCGGACGTGGCAGGCGTTTTTCTTTTGGACAAAAATAAGCACGGCGCCTATGAGGCGCCGTGCTTATTTTATTTTCCAAAGAGTTTCGTCGGGAAGGCAGATGCGTTCAACTTTCTGCTGAAGCATCTGTTTTTTCATTTCCCGTTCTGCAGTCTCTGCAGAAATATTATAGATCGAAGCGATTTCTCTTGTCGCTATCGTAGTATATTTTGTGAAAAGCTGTTCAAGTGGTGGCGGCCCCTGTCTGTTCAGTGTGTCAGTGCCGAGCATCTCCTGAAGGATCGTGATATAAGTATCATATGAATGCAATCCTGAAATTTTCAATCCCTCATCTTCAATGCATTCATTGAAGAATACAATGCTTGGGACCTCAGTGATTTCCATCTCTCTGGTAATCTGCAAATCGCATTGGAAAGCTTTTGCAGTATGGACGGAATGGAAGTCTTTTTTGAATTCCTCCTGATCGAGATTAGCATCTTCGGCGATTTCAAGAAGCACCTGATAGGAAGAGACGTCTTTGGTTTTTAGAAAAAGCTGTTCCTGCAGCTTGTGCAGGAATTGATTGCCTGCGCGTTTTCCCTGCAATTCCGCCGCTTTGACGGCCACAGATGCCAGAACAGGATGAGCTAGGCTGTCTGTAGCAATAGAAGACGTTTTTTGATGGCTGTTCAAGCTGAATAATTTTGTGCTCAGAACTACACGCATTGAAAAATAATGGCCATATTCGATCTGGAGCTTCCTCATCACGGATTGGAGTTCCCAGCATTCCGAATTGAGAGGATCTAAGAAAACATACAGTTCCATAGGCTTTACAGGGTTCGGGTTGTCATAGATCTCTTTTGCCAAGTCCAGGTTATTCAAACCATTTCCTCCTCACTGTCCGGTTCATTGACCATATGGTGAGCAGTCAAGACCAGCCGATTATAGAAGGTTTCACGGAATTTCCCGGTCAATCCGATTTCATCCATCGCTTCACTCATACATTCGAGCCATGCCTGGGCACGCTCAGGTGTTATTGGAAAAGGATTGTGTCTAGCTTTTAGTCTGGGATGTCCATGCTCTTCCGAATATATATTTGGCCCGCCAAGATATTGTGTCATAAACTGTTTCTGTTTTCTGGCGGTTTCTGTTAAATCATCAGGAAATATAGGCTTTAGCTTTGGATGCATAGCAACGCGGGCATAGAATGCGTCCACTAATTGAGACAGTCTTTCCGCGCCGATTTCATCGTACGGAAGTATAGGTTTTCCAGTCATCATTATGTCTCCCTTGCTGTAGCTGTAAATTCATTCTAACAACGGAATAGGAATATCTCAAATAAATCGCTTATTCGATTTACAAATTATGTCTGGAGAATGTTTTTATTGAATAATTTTAAGTTCTTTTAACGTTTTTTTGCGGAACTCATGAAACGGGCGATTTTCTTATCGGTGCTTCTGGCGGGTATGCCGGCACCGTCCAATAGGTCTTTGAAAATCTGCTTGCCGGTATCATAATCCTCCACTTCATACTCGAGTTCAAAATCTTCTGTACCGTGGTATTCAGAGTGATCGAGCACCAGCAGTCCTTTCTTGTAGGGAAATTCGATGCGATGGGTCGTTAGACTTCCAAGTCTGATAAGGTTTTCAGGGAATACATCCATTTCTGCCAGTGCTTCTTTAACTTCCGATGCAGCAAATCCGCGGTTTTCAATTATATCTCTCGCCTGGGGCGGATTAAGTTTGTCCGTAATTTCATAATAGCCATTTTCTGCCGGAGTCTTTAACGTGCACTCCATCTGCTGGCCTTTTTCCCGTATGCGAAGGGCGGATTTTTGGTTCCGTAATATATAATCTGTTGTATCAAAATAATGATTGGTTTGAGTGACGGCATCATGTTCTTTATATCCGAAGCGTTCCAATAAATTTATGTATTCTTCACGGGTCAATAAATTCTTGAATTCAATCTCAAGTTCTTTTGTCATTTTCTGCACCTCACTTGATTTTATTATGGGATAATTCCAGTCAAACTGCAACGAATGACAGTGCTGTGTTAAAATATCACTAGATAATGAAAAATTCCTAAGTAAACTGACAGAATAATCAGCACGTTAACGGAGACAGAAGTGGGGGACTGGCTATGGGACAATGGGATCGATTTTTAGCGCCTTATAAACAGGCAGTCGATGAATTGAAGATAAAATTCAAAGGCATGCGCAGACAATATGAAACCGATAATATCAACTCGCCGATCGAGTTTGTAACGGGGCGGGTCAAACCGATAGCCAGTATATATGACAAATCGCTTGAAAAAGGGTTGCCTTTTGAACCGTCAGAAGAACTTGCACGTGAATTACAGGATATAGCTGGAATTCGGATGATGTGCCAATTTGTCGGTGATATTGAAACAGTTGTCGATTTACTTCGCAATCGAAACGACCTGCGCATCGTAGAAGAGAAAGATTATATTTCCAGGGAGAAACAAAGCGGCTACAGATCATATCACGTGATTGTCGAGTACCCTGTTCAAACTATCAACGGGGAAATATGGATATTGGCAGAAATTCAGATCCGGACGCTGGCGATGAATTTCTGGGCATCCATCGAGCATTCATTGAACTATAAATACAAAGGGGTCTTTCCGGATGAAATAAAGCTGCGTCTGCAGCGGGCGGCGGAAGCGGCTTTTCAGCTGGATGAGGAAATGTCGCAGATCCGGGACGAAATCCAGGAAGCGCAGGCATATTTCACTGAATTCAAAGATTCGCCAAGAACCCACTTTCCAGATGGCCAAGAAGGAGGCAGAACAAAGAGATGAAGTATTTCATAATGTCGAGAAGTGACGATTTATCGAATGAATTGATGGACAAAGCACGTGCTTATCTGACTGATTTCGGTATGGAGTGGAACGAAGAGGAGCCTGATATCGTTCTTTCAATAGGTGGAGACGGTACTATGCTGCATGCCTTCCACAAATACTCGGACCAATTATCTTCGGTGGCCTTTGTCGGAATACATACGGGGCATTTAGGCTTTTATGCTGACTGGAAACCGATTGAAATTGAAAAATTGGTGCTGTCGATCGCTAAGAAAGAATACGAAGTCATTGAATATCCACTGCTTGAAACGAGTATCCATTACCGCAATAAAGAAGAACCTGCCGTATATCTGGCAATGAATGAATCGACGGTGAAATCACCTGACGTAACGCTGGTCATGGATGTCTTATTGAACGAAAGCCATTTTGAACGGTTCCGGGGAGACGGACTGTGCATGTCGACGCCATCAGGAAGCACTGCGTATAATAAAGCGCTTGGCGGCGCGATCATCCATCCCTCACTGGAAGCGATGCAATTGACTGAAATGGCGTCAATCAATAATCGGGTTTTCCGTACCGTCGGTTCTCCCCTGATTTTGCCATCGCATCATCGCTGCGCACTCCGTCCAGTTAAAGCGCCGGATTTCATGGTGACAGTCGATCACCTGCAATTGCTTCATAAAGATGTTCGTTCGATTGAATACAGAGTAGCCGATCAAAAAGTGAGATTTGCCCGTTTCCGTCCATTCCCGTTCTGGAGAAGGGTGCATGATTCCTTCATCGACAGCGAGGAAGCCCGATGAAACCGTTCGAATTGAAATATGTTGCCGGACAACAAGGGCTGCTTCGCGAAGCCTTGCACAATTGGGGGATTTCAAAGCGGACACTGGCTTCTGTAAAGTACGGAGGCGGACAGATAACAGTAAACGGCAAAGAAGTGACGGTCAGGCATCCCCTGGAACCAGGAGATGCTGTGACCGTTGTTTTTCCGTTGGAAGAGCTGGGGAAAGGCCTTCAGGCAGAAAAAGGGGATTTAAAGATTGTTTTTGAAGACGACTCTCTCCTGATTGTAGACAAACCTCCATTGCAAAATACGATCCCTTCCCGTGAACACCCATCCGGCAGCCTGGCCAATATAGTAGCGAAACATTTTGAGGAAAATGAAATTCCGGCAACTTTGCATATCGCAACTAGATTGGACCGTGATACCAGTGGACTCGTATGCATTGCGAAAAACCGCCACATTCATCATATGCTGTCGATTCAGCAGCAGGAAAAAAAGATGACCAGACGTTACGAAGCGCTGGTTCATGGTCGAGTGGACCATGAACGGTTTACGATTACAGCACCGATCGGCCGGAAAAATTCCAGTATTATTGAAAGGGAAGTTCGGGCAGATGGCCAATTCGCGGAAACTGAAGTCCGGTTGCTAAAAGTTTTTTCGGATTTCAGCCATGTCCAACTCAAATTAAATACGGGACGCACCCACCAGATACGGGTGCATCTGGCTCATATCAATCACCCGCTTGTAGGCGACGATTTATACGGTGGCAGCAGGGAACTGATCAGCCGACAGGCTCTTCATTGCCGGGAACTGGAAATGATCCATCCGGTAACAGGTGAGGCGCTCAAGTTTAAATCGGCTAACAGGGAAGACATGCTGTCACTTATTAAATAAAGCGGTGAAAGCGGTCAGGCTGGTAAGGCTGACTGGAAGGGACAGCCACCAATTCCTTTTCAGGAAAACGGAATGCAGTCAAGGAACCCCCGAAAACACAGCCTGTATCGATATTGGCGGTTTTATTTATAAGATAAGGTTCCTCGGTAGGTGTATGGCCATAGACGATCCATGGTCCGCCTTTATAGGATTTTGCCCAATCCCTCCGGACCGGCCGGCCATCGGCATGGAATTTGCCTGTTATGTCTCCATAAAGCGTAAACACCGCTATTTTCCTGTTGACGGGTTCGCCGATCATTTCCTGTTTCAATCCGGCATGCGCCACGATCAAATCATCGCGCAACACCAGGTATTGAGGCAGCTCTTCGTAAAACCTGATATATCTTTCGCGGAAATTCTGCTGTTCTTTTTTTGGCATGGACTGCCAATCCGCAATTGTAATTTCAAGGCCGTGTGCCAGCTGGACTTGATTTCCTTTCATGAAGCGGTAGAGTTTATTGCAATGGTTGCCCGGGGAATAATGGAGAATGCCGCGGTCCTGTCTTGCAAAAAGCAATTCCATGACCTTCAGTGAATCAGGACCTCTGTCCATGGCATCCCCGACAAATGCAGGCATCCTGCCATCGGGATGGATATGGATATCGTCATCAAACCGATATCCCAGCTTTTCAAGCAAATCCATCAGCTCATCATAGCAGCCGTGGATATCACCGATAATGTCAAATTTCATAAAATACACCTCATTGCTGAAAATTACACTATACATACTTATAGTGTAACGTATAGACTACTAAAGCGGAGAGTCGCAAATTCGAAAGGAGGGAGCCATGATGCTGGAAGAAAAAACAGTGCGTGACGAAGAGTTGAATGAAGAAATGCTGATGCAATTGATGGAAGAAGGGGATTTGGAGAAATTCAGGGAAGAATTCCTGTCCCACCATCCTTATGACCAGGCAGGATTTTATGAAAAGGCGGAGGTTGAAATCCGTCAAAAGCTGTATGAGTATCTCTCTCCTAAGGAAATGGCGGATATATTCGAAGCGATTGAACTGGATGACGACGAATACGAAAATCTCTTCAAAGAAATGAATTCCATGTATGCTGCAGATCTGCTGTCCTTCATGTACCGGGATGATGCGGTAGACGTATTGAATAATCTCAATAAAAACCAGGTGGCAAGCTACCTGACCATCATGCCTAAAGATTCGGCGAGGGAAATTAAAGATCTTCTTCATTATGAAGAGTACACAGCCGGCTCCATCATGACGACCGAATTTGTTGCCATCCCCAAAAACTCCACTGTGCGGTCTGCAATGAATATCTTGCGGAATGCCGCACCGAACGCGGAAACGATCTATTACGTTTTTGTTATAGATGAAGGAAAACGGCTTGCCGGAATTGTCACATTGCGGGATTTGATCATTGCTGAAGAAGATACACTGATCGAATCCATCATGAATGAACGGGTGGTCAGCGTATCTGTCGGAGAGGATCAGGAAGAAGTTGCCCGCATGATCAAGGATTATGATTTCCTGGCAATGCCTGTTGTGGATTTTCAGGACCACCTGCTCGGCATCATCACTGTCGATGACATTATCGACGTCCTTGATGAAGAAGCTTCAGACGATTACTCCAAACTGGCGGCTGTCTCGGATATGGATAATTTCGACAGAGGGCCTTTCAGTGCTGCTAAAAAGCGGCTGCCTTGGCTGATCCTTTTAACATTTTTAGGGATGCTGACCGCAAATTTGATGGGGATGTTTGAGTCAACCCTGGATCAAGTTGCGCTTTTGGCAGTATTTATACCATTGATTGCCGGTATGGCAGGAAACAGCGGTACACAAGCGCTGGCTGTAGCTGTCCGAGGCATTGCAACAGGGGATATAGAAGAAGAAAGCAAGATGAAGCTGCTCTTCCGCGAAGCGGGTACGGGTCTAATCACCGGACTGGTTTGTGGCGTGGTAGTCGTAGGGCTGGTCTATTTCTGGAAAGGCGAGCTGCTGATCGGACTGCTGGTCGGAACAGCCGTGGCGGGGTCCATTTTTGTCGCTACACTCGCAGGCTCGTTCATCCCGTTATTGATCCATCGTTTGAATATTGACCCGGCTGTCGCATCTGGGCCATTTATAACCACGTTGAACGACATTATTTCCATTTTGATTTATTTGGGATTGGCGACCACATTCCTGAGCAACCTTTAGAAAAGTGTAAATTGCACTTTTCTTTTTTATGATGTAATATTAGTACCAGGTAATAAACGAGTTCAGGAGGAATGACAATGTCCATATCATTGAAAGGCAAAACTTTCGTCATCATGGGAGTGGCCAACAAACGCAGTATCGCTTGGGGTATCGCCCGATCGCTTGACCAATCGGGTGCTAATTTGATTTTTACATATGCAGGGGAGCGGTTTGAGAAATCAGTCCGCGATCTGGTTGCAACACTTGAAGGGAAGCATGAAATCATCTTGCCATGTGATGTTACAAGTGATGAAGATGTTGAAAGATGTTTCAGTGCTATCAAAGAGCAAGCCGGTAAAATTGATGGCCTAGCCCATTGCATCGCTTTCGCTAAAACGGAAGAGCTTGCTGGTGATTTTTCTGAAACGTCAAGGGAAGGCTACTTACTTGCACAAAATATCAGTTCCTATTCACTTACCATCATCTCCAAATATGCCAAACCGTTGATGGCTGAAGGCGGCAGCATCGTTGCGCTGACTTATATCGGCGGTGAACGGGTATTGCCGAATTACAATGTCATGGGTGTCGCTAAAGCCGCATTGGAAATGTCAGTACGCTACTTGGCTGCAGATCTTGGTAAACAGGGAATTCGTGTAAATGCCATTTCTTCCGGACCGATCCGTACGTTGTCGTCCAAAGGCGTCAGCGATTTCAATTCGATTCTTCATGAAATCGAAGAGAAATCGCCGCTTCATCGCAATACAACACCGGAAGAAGTGGGCGATACAGCTGTATTCCTGTTCAGTGACATGTCCCGGGGGATTACAGGTGAAACGATCCACGTGGATAGCGGGTATCATGTTCTTTAAAATTTTTCATTGAGTCCAATGCTACAAAAAAATCCAGCCTCTCTATTAATAGAGGGCTGGATTTTTTATGCGTGAAGATTCTTTTCCATTGTTCTGTGCGGGATTCCTGCGTCGAGGAATTCCGGAGAAGTCACGGTGTAACTCAATTTTTCATAAAAAGGGATGGCATAAGATTGCGAGTTGAGTTTCAGGCTAGACATTCCAGCGGAGCGGGCGTATTTTTCCATCGCTTCCATCATCAGGACACCGACATGCTGTCCACGGAATTCCGGTAATACTGATACCCGCTCAACTTTACCGATGCCGCTTTCGATTTCGCGGATGCGTCCAGCTGCAATCGGCTGTTGGAGATTGTAGCCGACAAAATGTGTCGCTTCGTCGTCATATTCGTCCATTTCGATATGCAGAGGCACTTGCTGCTCATCCACGAAAACCTTGCGGCGGATCTCGAAAGCCTGTTCTTTTTCCAGTTCGGTTTCAGCTATTTTGACTTTCTGCAATTACTCTTCATCTCCAGTCAATCTGAATGTGTCGTAGACTGTCCACGACCCGTCTTCAAGTTTGTATAGGAGATGGAATCGGTCGATTGTTTCCTCATGGTCGATGCCTGCCATTTTCAGCTGTCCGAAGATGTCCGAATGCTCGGAATCAGACAGTTTTTGGGCAATGGTGATGTGCGGCACGAATGAATAATGCGGCATGCCTCCAAAGAAATCGGAATGCAGGTCTTCATGCAAAGCGAGCAGGTCTTGATTTGGTTCAACTTTGAAATAAAGTGTGTTTGTGACCGGCGAAAAAGAACTTACGCGGGTTGCATGCAATTTGAAAGGCTTTTGGCGTTTGGCGATTTTCGCCATTTCTTCTGCAACTTTTTTAATTTCTGTGCCGTCCGCTTCAAACGGTTCCTTCAATGTGATATGAGGGGTGATCAACTCATAGTGGGGATCATACCGTTTGCGGTAAGAATTGGCGATGTCCTGTAATTGTTTTGACGGAAATGCTGCAACACCATATTTCATAAATATGCCTCCTCGTAGGTTAAAGATCTTATCTTATTACAGTATAACAAAAGAATCTTATAAATTGCGAATCCATGTTATACACCGAAGTTTTGGATCAAGGCCCGCTTAAGATCCGGCTGCCAGTATTTCCAGGTATGCTCTCCGTCGAATTCATCATAAAAAAGAGGGAAAGACTTTTCTTTCAATAATTGATGCAGCTCCTGGTTAGGTTTTAGGAAATCGGCTGTCTCGCCGTTGGTTAATTTCACTTCGGTTTCGCCCTTGCCGATTACATGATAGACGGTGAAGGCGTGGGCAGAATTGAAGTTGGACACCGTGTCCATCAGTTCCGGGCCGACTTTAGGGGATTGAAGGATTACACGCCCGAAAATATTCGGATATTTCAATGCGGCCATCATACTGACGGTGGCCGCAAGGGAATCACCGATCAACGTCCGGCCCATCCCCACCTGGTAAGTCGGATACTTTTCATCCAGGAAAGGCACGAGTTCATGCGCCAAAAACCTTAAATAAGCGGCATGCTGTTCTCCGGAAGGCTCATATTTTTTATTGCGGTCATCGACGCTCTTATAAGGAATACCCACAAAAATGATGTTTTCAATTTCACGTTTTTCCAATAACTCATCCACGACACGGGGCACTCTGCCCAACTGGAAATAATCTTTGCCGTCTGATGCGATGACCAGGCTGTATTTGTATAAAGGTGAATAATTATAAGGGAGATATACCAGCAACTGCATGTCTTCCTTCAATTCCTCACTGTAGATAGTGATGTCTTCAACTTTTCCTGTATTCATGAAGAAGCCTCCTTGATGGGTTTTGTATAAAAATTGTATCATATTCGGACTGCAAGGTATAATGGGGGAGCAAGCAGCAAATACAGAGAGTGGGGTTTTTGATATGGAAGGATTGGATGGCGGTAAATTCCGTGTACATTCTGACGAAGTGACGAAAGCGGCACATGAAGCGCTGGAAAGACGGGGAGTCTCAATTGAAGAAATTGCTAAAATCGTATTTGAAATGCAGGAACCTTTCAACGAAGGGCTTCAATTGTCGCATTGCATTGAATCTGTAGAAAGTGTCCTGCTGAAAAGGGAAATACAGCACGCGCTTCTTGTCGGCATTGAAATGGATGAGCTTGCTGAGCAAAGAAAGCTGTCCCGCCCGTTACAGCAGATCGTCGATTCGGATGAAGGGCTGTTCGGCGTGGATGAAATGATCGGCCTTGGTGCGGTATTGACATATGGCAGTATAGCAGTCACAACATTCGGGCATCTCGACCGCAATAAAATCGGCGTCATACGCGAGCTGGATACAAAAGCGGGTGGGCAAGTCCACACGTTCCTGGATGATCTCGTCTCAAGTATTGCAGGCTGTGCCAGTGCCAGAATTGCACACAGACAGCGCGACCTCGAGGAAAAAGGCAAAGATTTCAAAGATATTTCACCGGATGAAACTGCTCCGGAGATGCATGTGGATGGCGCAGAGACATAATGGCTCTAAAGGCTAAGGGATGAAAGCGGTTGCGCAATCTTAATTTCATTGACATTTGGATATAAAGTCATGGTATTATGATGATAGGAACATATAAAAATTATTAAGGGGAGGTCAAATTATGGTAAACAAGAAATTTGGTTTATTCGCGGGAATCGCTTTGGCTGGATCTGTATTCCTTGCTGGCTGTGGAGATGATTCTGCAGACACGGATACGGAAAACGGCGGAGAAAGCGGCGGTTCATCAGATCCTGAATTCATCAGTATCCTAACTGGCGGAACAACGGGAACTTACTATCCGCTTGGCGGAGCAATGGCTCAGATCATCGAAGACGAAACAGGCATTGACACGACTGCCGAAGTTTCACAGGCATCTGCAGCCAACATGACTTCACTTAAAGACGGCACAGGGGAAATTGCATTCGTTCAAACGGATACAGCTTTCTATGCTTCTGAAGGTACGAATATGTTCGACGGCGAAGTGATTGATTCAGTTTCTGCAATCGGCGCTTTGTATCCTGAAACAATCCAGTTGGTAACAACTGCTGACTCAGGAATTGCTTCATTTGAAGATTTGGCAGGGAAATCGGTTTCAGTCGGGGCACCTGGATCAGGTACTTACATCAATGCTGAGCAATTACTCGAAATCCACGGCATGACAATGGATGATATCGATGCTCAGAACCTTGACTTCGGTGAATCCCAGGAAAGCCTTCAATCGGGCCAGATCGACGCTGCGTTCATCACAGCAGGTACACCTACTGGAGCTGTTGAAAGCTTAAGCGCAACTGCTGATGTAGTGATCGTACCGGTTGCTGAAGACAAAGCGAACGAACTGATTGAAAAATATCCGTACTATGCACATGATACTGTACCATCAGGTGTCTACGGTTTGACGGAAGAAGTGCCGACTGTATCGGTTTTGGCTATGTTGGTGGCACAAAACGACTTATCGGAAGATACGGTTTATAACATCACAAAAGCGATCTATGAAAACACAGATAAAATCCAGCACGCAAAAGCTGAATTCATCAAATCTGAAACGGCTCTTGATGGAATCGGAATCGATATCCATCCAGGTGCACAGAAGTACTTTGATGAAGTAAATCAATAAGAATTTGTTGAATAATTGACGATAAAGCGAAAGCTTTATCGTCGTTATTTGTTTTGAACAACGGAGGAGAATGAATTATGCGAGTAAATAACAAGCAGCGTTTTCTTCTGATTCTGATAGTCCTCATCTTAATCAGCTCCGCTTTCTTATTCATCCCACTAAAAAGAAGCATAGTGTTCATCAATAACGAAACAGATAAACTCACGGCCTATTCGCTATTGACTCAGCCCCGTTTTCAGATAAAATATACACATTCCATCCATTTATCAGATGTAATTGAAACTTTCATAGCCCTTCCGGATAACACGATGAAATTGACTGAGCTGGAATATGAAGATTTTAATATTGGAATGCCTTCCAATGCAGGAGAAGGGGAAGTATTTGTCGAAAAAGACGGTAAGTATTTCATCAAAAATATGGACAGGCGGTTACCGGAATTCAGTATCCTGATCGGTGATGTCGATGCTGGCCTGTCTTTGATCAAAAAAGGAAAAGAGTATGATTTGAAAAAGACACTCGTCAGAGGAAAGACGTATACGTTCCGTATTCAGCGGCTGTCATTTTTCCAGCAATTAAAAGGAGTGAATATTGATGACCAATAAATTACCGCCGGAAGAAAGAGAAGAGCAAAAATTGCCGCCTGAAGATGATACATATATTTCAGAAGAAAAACAGAAAGAAATTCTGCAGAAATACGACCCTGAATCCAATACACGTGATTTATCAGGCATTATGAAACATGTTGTCTTCTACGGGCTATTGGCTTTTGCGCTGTTTCAGTTATATACGGCGATTTTCGGCCAATACACAGCTTATATCCAGCGTTCAGTCCACTTAGGATTCGCGCTTTCCTTGATCTTCATCCTGTTTCCTGCACGGAAACGCAAAGGGGTCCGCCATAAAGTTTCGTGGTATGATTACGTTCTTGCCTTATTGTCCCTTGGAGTCGGTGCATATTGGCCGATCATGTATGAAGACTTGGTATTCCGTATCGGACGGGTTACGGAACTCGATTTCATCGTTGGGGTCCTGGCTGTCCTGCTGGTGCTTGAGGCTACACGAAGAGCCGTAGGTATGCCAATTACTATTATTTCGGGGTTATTCCTGACATATGCCTTTTTCGGTCCTTATTTCCCTGGATTCCTGCGGCACAGAGGCCAGGACCTGGAGTCCTTGATCCAATTGATGTTCTATACGACAGATGGAATTCTTGGAACGCCGATCGGTGTTTCCGCTACATTCATATTCACGTTCCTGCTATTCGGCTCATTCCTGGTCAAAACAGGAGTAGGCCAGTACTTCAATGACCTGGCTGTATCTTTTGCCGGTAATTTAACCGGTGGACCCGCAAAAGTGGCCATCTTCTCCAGTGCTTTGCAAGGGACGATTTCAGGAAGCTCCGTAGCCAACGTTGTAACTTCCGGTTCTTATACAATTCCCATGATGAAAAAATTGGGGTATAAAAAGGAATTTGCAGGCGGGGTTGAAGCGGCAGCTTCGACAGGCGGACAATTGATGCCGCCGATTATGGGGGCTGCAGCCTTCCTGATGGTTGAGTTTATCGGAGGCGTAACATATTGGGAAATTGCCAAAGCGGCAGCGATTCCCGCGCTTCTTTATTTCACTGGTGTCTGGATCATGACCCATTTCGAAGCGAAACGAATCGGCTTGAAAGGCTTATCAAAAGAAGAGATGCCGGATCGCAAAGAAGTTTTGAAGAAAATCTATTTGCTGACACCGATCTTTGCCATCATCATTTTCCTGTTGATCGGTATTCCGACAATGCAAGCTGCATTATGGGGTATTGTTTTAACAATTGTCGTCAGTGCTTTTGATAAAGAGACACGTTTGAATTTCAAAGATATGATACATGCCCTGGTCGATGGGGCCCGGACGGCGCTGGCTGTAGCAGCTGCTACGGCGGCGGCTGGTATTATTGTCGGGGTTGTTGTTAAGACTGGCCTCGGATTAAGTCTTGCCAATGGTCTTGTTTCAGCTTCAGGCGGTAACGTCCTGTTGACGTTATTCTTCACGATGCTTGCCGCAATTGTACTGGGGATGGGTTCACCGACCACGGCCAACTATGTTATTACATCCACAATTGCAGCTCCGGCAATCATCACATTGCTGATGCTTGAATATCCGGAAGGCGCAACGACACCATTAGTGGTAGCTTTATCTGCCCACTTGTTCGTATTCTATTTCGGCATTATCGCCGACATCACCCCACCGGTAGCATTAGCGGCATTTGCCGCATCCGGCATATCAGGGGGAGAACCGATCCGGACGGGATTTGTGGCAGCCAAGCTGGCAATTGCCGCGTTCATCATTCCATATATGTTCGTTCTGTCTCCATCCCTGTTGATGATCGATACGACCTGGCCGGAACTGATATGGGTGCTTATCACCGCCATCACTGGCATGATCGCTATCGGTGCTGGCTTGATCGGATACTGGTACCGCAAACTATATTGGTTTGAACGGATCATTATATTTGCAACAGGTCTCGCTTTGATTTATCCGGAAGGATTATCAGACACAATCGGAGCAGTCATTTTTGTTATCATGTTCGCTATCCAATGGCTTGCACGCGATAAAAAAGAACCAAAAACAACTGAAGCATAAACTAACCCCCGTAAAGCTCTGAATGAACAGAGCCTTACGGGGGGTTTCACTTTGCTAATAAGATTTATCGCTAGAGTATTGACATTTTATGAGATGGCGATATAATTAAAAATGTCCTTGAAATTGCGATTCCTTAGCTCAGCTGGGAGAGCGCTACCTTGACAGGGTAGAGGTCGCTGGTTCGAGCCCAGTAGGAATCATTGGGTGCCAAACCCGCAGCAGGTTTTAGGAACAGAATCTGCTTGAAAAAGCCGTCACCTTCGGGTGGCGGCTTTTTATTTTATTATCTAAAAATAGTTTTTGCTGTATTGAAACTTCATGCATTTATTGTCCACTGCCGCGGAATCCACTGTCGATGGCTTCCTGTTCTGAACAGAACCATTCTTCAGGATTTGTCTGTTCATAAGAGGAACTGCCAGGCATATGATAGATTTTAGCGCCTTTACTATTAATATTCCCTTTTATTTCACATTCCCGTGCATCCTGTCCAGTATCCGTTTTCTCGTTTTCGAAAACTGCATCGCTGTCAAAGCCACGATCCGTTGCATAATTTTCATATTCCCAGATGCCAATTTCCTGTTCTTTAGCCATTTGTTCAGCTTCTTTAAATTCTTCAAGATAGCGTGTATTCGGCGGGAATACATAAGCTACACGGGCATGGCCAGTTTCGAGAAGCTGTTGCTGGACACTTTCGCCGTCGACATACAAATAAGCGAGCAGACGGCCATAATCATCCAGGCGGTCACCCACATCGAATTCAATGCTGACCTCCCCTGATTCGATCAGCCGGCGGTTTTCTTGAGTCGCTTCTGTGCCAAGAGGCTGTTCACCTAACCGGGGGTGATTGGTTTCAGGTGTATCAATAAGTAAATAACGCACCGTGGTTTCTTTTCCTTCATACATTATCCGGATAGTGTCACCGTCAATAACGGAAACGACTTCAACAGGCATCCGGCTGCTGCTTCCACCAGTATCGATGGAATCGGTCAGCCCGCAGCCGGCCATTACCAGAATGGACAGCAAAACAATCAGTTTTTTCATATTGGCATCGCCTCTTTCGTTAACTCATTATATTTTGAACCGGCAAGGCTTTCAATCAAAAGAACATCTTTCCTTTATGTAATCATTATAGGGAGGAAGCATCTTACATTGGCCAAAGCAAAACGCCTTTCTCAATTGAATATTGAAAAAGGCGTTTTTATGTAGGCTTGTGACGGGATGCGTTAGACACTGACAATTATATTTACGACTCCATTTCCTGGTTATGCTGCCCATAGTAAAGAAAAGCTTCCTCATCGACATTTTCAAGTTTTTCCTTATTTAAGCCGATTTCCAATTCACCGCTGAATACAGGTTCCCACCAATTTGTGTTTTCATTCATCGTTAACTTCCTCCTTTAGAAGATTACTGGTTTAATTGTTTGACTATTCCATACCCTTAAAGGTTACACTAATAAACAGAGGAAACGAAAATAAGCCTTTTGGCCTTAGAGAGAGGGATTTCATGATTTCGATTGGAATTATCGGCGCCGGTATAGTTGGCGAGAGGATCATTAAGCAAATCCAGCAGGAAAACGGAGTTGAAATCATAGGCGTGTTCGATGAAAATTCCGAACGTCTTCAAACTTTGAAACAAATGTATGATGTGCCTTTGGCTGCCAGCCTTGACGAAATTTTTTATTCGAAAGCGGATTGGGTTTATATTGGAACCCCGCCGGCTTCGCATGCAGCAATCGCTAAACAGGCAGCCGATGCGGGATTGAATGTTCTCAGTGAAAAACCGCTTGCGCATAACGCGGAAGCCGGAGAACAGATGGTGGCGGCAATAACAGAAAATCGTGTCCGTTCTGCGATGCATTTCCCGTTGATGTACAGTCCCGCGGTGCACGAGATGGCCAAACGCTCGAAAAATGGCAGTATCGGTGAAATCATCAGAATCGAACTTCAGACTTTCTTTCCTGAGTGGCCGAGGGCATGGCAGCAGACTCCATGGATCGGCTCCAGGCTTGAGGGCGGTTTTATCAGGGAAGTATTCCCTCATTACCTGCAGTTGATCCATCGTATTTTTGGCGACATTGCCTTTGCGGAACACCATGTCAATTACCCTGATCAGCCTGATCTTTGCGAAACAGGGTTGATTGCATATGGACTGGTGAACGGCAGCACACCCTTGTTGTTAACAGGTCTAAGCGGCGTTGGCCAAGAAGAACTTCTTCAATTTAAAATCTATGGCACCAAAGGCGTTCTGACCCTGGAAAATTGGTCTCAGCTTTATTTGGCTGAAAAAGGGCGGGAACGTATACAATTAACCGGGTTCGAAAAAGTGACCGGTTTATTTGAAGAAATGAAAGCGATGTCTACTGCACTTGTTCCGTTCGAAGAAGGCTTGGTTATACAGCGTTATATTGATCAGCTCACAGCTGAATAGTAAAACTTTAAGAGGAGGAACTTACATGAATTTTACGGCTAATGACGTGGAACGCATGATTGGGGAGCAACGCAATTTCTTTTATACAGGCGCAACCCGCTCAGCGGATTTCCGGAAAGCTCAATTGGAAAATTTGAAACAGGCCATTCTGGCTAATGAAGAAATTATTACACAAGCATTGGAGCATGATTTAGGAAAAGGCGAATTCGAAGCTTATGCGACAGAAATCGGATTCGTGCTCGACAGTATCGGCTATATGCAGAAAAATCTCGATGAATGGATGGAACCTGAAAAAGTGAAGACACCACTTCACCTTCAGCCTTCAAAAAGTTTTGTAATCCGTGAGCCATACGGTTCCGTTCTGATTATCGGACCTTTCAATTATCCCTTCCAATTGGTGATGGAGCCCTTGATCGGTTCGATTATCGGCGGTAACTGTTCAATCGTTAAACCGTCGGAAACAACGCCGCATGTGGCGCGCGCGATCCGGATCGTTCTCGAAGAAGCATTTCCGTCTTATTATGTACGGGTTGTGGAAGGGGAACGTGAAGAAGTCACTAATTTAATCCATGCTTCATTTGATTATATTTTCTTCACGGGAAGTGTCAAAGTCGGAAAAGTCGTCATGAAGGCAGCTTCAGAGAGGTTGACGCCGATTACACTGGAACTTGGCGGCAAAAGTCCGGCAATCGTCGACCAGACTGCGGACATCGATTTAGCCGCCAAACGGATTGCTTGGGGTAAATTGATGAATACGGGTCAAACCTGTGTGGCGCCTGACTATGTCTGTGTCCATGAATCCGTGAAAGATGAGTTCATCAAGAAGTTGACGAAAGCCATCAGCGGTTTTTATGGCAAAAATGCTCAAGCGAGTCCGGATTACGGACGAATCGTTTCCACATCACATTTTGACAGACTTGCTGAATTGATCGAAGCGGAATCCGGCAATATTATTTATGGTGGTAAAACAGATCGGGCCAACCGTTATATCGAACCGACCGTTTTGGATAATATCAGTTGGAACAGCCCAGCCATGGAAGATGAAATCTTTGGGCCGATTTTGCCGATCATCACTTACCAGGACCTGCCGCTGCTATTGAGACAAATCCGCCAGTTGCCGAAGCCGCTGTCAGCTTATATGTTCTCGGAAAATGAGCGTGCCATCAATTTCTTCCTGGAAGAATTGCCTTTCGGAGGCGGCTGTATCAATGATACCGTTTCTCACGTAGGAAGTGCGTACTTGCCGTTTGGCGGCGTCGGGCCATCAGGCATGAATTCCTACCACGGCAAAACAAGTTTCGAGAATTTTACCCACGCGAAATCGATATTGAAAAAATCGACGAAAATTTCGACCAATGTTTTGTTCCCGCCCTATAAAAATAAAGCGAAGTATATCAGAGGAGTACTGAAATAAGCGGCCTGCGGGTCGCTTTTTTCTTTTGGGAACTGATAATATAAGTTCAAGAGGTGATTCGAATGGCCGACCGCATTTTAATAATAGAAGATGAAAAGAACATCGCCAGGGTATTGGAGCTGGAATTGAAATTCGAAGGCTATGAAACCGGCGTGGCGCATTCGGGTTCTGAGGGGCTGATCAAATTCAGGGAGCAGGACTGGAATCTTGTGCTGCTGGATTTGATGCTCCCAGAAATCCATGGCCTGGATGTGCTGAAAAGAATTAGATCGGCGGATGAAAACTTGCCGGTGATTCTGTTGACTGCAAAAAATGAAGTGAAAGATAAAGTTGCTGGACTTGATCTGGGTGCAAACGATTACGTCACAAAACCGTTTGAAATTGAAGAATTGCTTGCAAGGATCCGAGCCAATCTCCGCACTAACGGCAATGGAAATTCGGAAATCCATCGATTCAATGAGCTTGAAATGGATGAAATATCCCGGGCAGTCAGCAGGAATGGCCGGGATATTGAATTGACTCCACGGGAGTTCGATTTATTGTTGTTTCTGATAAAACATCCGAAACAGGTGCTGACCCGCGAACAGGTGCTGAATGCCGTATGGGGATATGATTATTACGGTGATACCAATGTAATCGACGTCTACATCCGCTATTTGCGGAAAAAAGTGGATGCCGGAGAGAACTCGACCTACATCCAGACTGTGCGGGGAGTCGGTTATGTGCTAAAGGAGCAGCCAAATGAAACTGCGAAATAGAATCCATCTTTATTCGACATTGCTGATGCTGGTGATTTTAACCATACTCACCGCAGTTATTTACTACGCATTCAGTTCGCTCGCTTATTCGACAGAAGTCGATGAACTTGATTCTGTGAGCGAAGCGCTGCTGAGCACTTTCAACGCTAATGCAACCGTCGATCCTGATGAAATTTTACGCGCATATCTGCCAGTATCAGGATTGATCAAAGTCACTGATCAGGATGGCCGGACCTTAAAATCGGTGCAATCCCCGAACGTAACGACTCACTTTCCTGGTGAAATTGAAGAAGAGTCCGGCACGATGGTGGTTGAAGGGGAACGTTTTGCCTTCACGACAGCTCCGGTTATCTGGTCTGACGGAACAATAGCAGATCTTTTGATAGCAAAATCGCTGAGCGAAGTTTCAGGCAATCTGGAGAATTTGCGTTTAGTATTGGCTGCAGCTGTCCTGCTTGCGATGATTCCGGTGATTATTTCAGGAGCGGTGCTCGCCGGCATTGTTACCAAGCCGATTGCCGCGTTGACCAATACAATGAGAAGCATTCAGCGAAGCGGTAATTTTCAGAAGCTGCCGGTCGCTGAACAATCCAATGATGAATTGAAACAGATGGGACTCACCTTCAATGACATGATGGCTTTATTGGAAGAGAATTACTCGAAACAGGAAGAGTTCGTATCCAACGCTTCCCACGAATTAAAGACGCCACTGACCATTATCGGCAGCTATGCGAGGCTATTGGAACGGCAGGGATTGGATGACGAAGCCGTAGCAAAAGAAAGTATTGCAGCCATCCGCGCAGAGACTGACAGAATGAAAGAGATGATTGAACAGCTGTTGCTGATTGCCCGCAGAAATCAGACTGCGCCTGAAATCAAAAAAGTGGAGCTGGGCTCGTTTTTGAATGAGACGATTTCGGCTTTTAACCAATCATATGAACGGGATTTCCTGCTGGAAGTCGAGAAGGAACCGTTGATCGTACTGACTGATGCGGTAAAGCTCAAACAATTGCTCTATATTCTTCTTGATAATGCCCGCAAATACAGTTCGGACCGCATTGAAGTGATTGTGAAAGCGGAAGGGACCACTATAATTCAAATCAAAGATTATGGATATGGCATACCGAAAGATTCTTTGCCGTATGTTTTTGACCGTTTCTACCGGGTCGACAAAGCCCGGACAAGAGAGACAGGAGGGGTTGGCCTAGGGTTGTCGCTGGCTGCACATTTGGCCGAATTGCTGGATCTTCGATTGGAAATCGAAAGCATTGAAGACTTGGGAACCACAGTTTCTGTCATATTCTCATCAAATTTTAATGTTGCCGAAGTACAATTGAAGGAGGAGGGATCATCATGAAAAAATGGATTCCAATCTTAGCAGCGTGTATCATTTTAGGGAGCGCCATTGTTTTCTTCCTGCTCAATTCTGCGGATGATGTTAAAATGCTGAATGAAACTGAAGCCGCGGCAAAAGTCACCCAATTGTATGGGGGATCAGTAAATGCGGCTGAACTTAACGGAAATGACTTTTCGGTCGAGTTTCAGACAGATGAAGGATTATACAGCGCGCAAGTTGACCGTGAATCCGGCAGGGTGACTGCAGTTGAGCTGATTGAAAAGACAGGCCCATCAAAAGCATTGACTGTAGAACAGGCGGAAGAAATAGCGCTTGGGGAAGTGCAGGGTGAAATTGAAGAAATCAATTATTCAAAAGGACAAAATGAGTTTGCAGTAACAATCATGGGCGAAAAGGAAGTTTCCATTATTTCCTTGTCAGCGGAAACCGGCGAAATCCGTAAAATTGCTAATGAGGAAATTCCTCAGTCGGACTCGGAACAGCCGGAAGCTGAAATTCCACCGGAACCTGAACGTATCATCACCAGTGCCGAGGCGGAAGCAATTGCCAAGGAAACATTGGAAGGCGAAGTGCAGGAAGTGGAATTTACCCAAACACAGGACGGCGGTTATTACATGGTAGAAATTGAAAACGAGGAAACGGAACAGGAAGCCACCATCCAGATCCATGCCATCCGGGGAGAGACGCTATCTGTGGAATGGGATGATTGATATCGAAAAGCGACGGCACCTGTTAAGCTCTGAAAGGCATAAGACAGATCAGCGTAGTGGCTTTAGCTACGCAGCTGATCTGGCTTATGACCCGAAGAGCTGGGTCGCCGGAGTCTGGACACCGAAAAGCGTAAACGGCCGCTCAGCTCCGACAAGCGTAAGACGATTTGGCGAAGCGGCATCTTTTCAGCCGCGCAGCCAAAGTGGCTTACGACTCGAGGAGTTGGCCGTTGGAGTCTGGACACCGAAAAGCGGAAACGGCCAATTGCAGTTGCTAACCTAAGAACGCGACAGCCTGTCGCAACGGTTAGCTGACCCGCATCGTGCGGGCCTCCGACAATTAGAAAATCTTCATGGACTTCTCATCAAATTCTCATCTTGCCTTAAGGATACGCTCAGAAGCAGCGGATATGATAAAGGTATAACAAATTGAGGAGGAGAAAGAAATTATGAAGAAATTTATTTTATTCCCAGCAGCTGCAGGTGTATTGGCGTTTGGAGGAATCGTTCTGGCTAACACTGATTCAACAAATGTATCAGTAGAAGAAAACAACAGTCCAGCGAAAACTCAAAACTCTGTTTCAGAGAAACTGATCGGTTTTGACGAAGCCTCATCGATTGCACTGGAGCTTTCAGATGGGAAAGTGATCCGCGCTGAGTTGGATGAAGACGACGGAAGACAGCAATATGAAGTGGAAATCCAAGACACAGAATATGAATACGATTATGAAATCGATGCGTTGACTGGCGAAGTGCTGGAGCAGGATCGCGATCGTCTCGATGACGATGATGACCGTGAAGTGAACCTTGTAAACAGCAACGGCACACAAGCCGCTGCAGAAAACATGATTTCTGCTGATCAAGCTCAGGAAATTGCGTTGAAGGAAGCCGGAGCGGGACAAGTTGTGGAACTGGATCTGGACAGCGATGATGGCGTCTCCCATTACGACATTGAAATCGTGGCTGGCAATGAAGAGTTCGAACTTGAAATCAACGCGGCCGATGGAAAAGTCCTTAAATTAGAGCGGGATGACCGGAACGATGAAGATGACAGCGATGATGACGACGATGACGATGAAAGGGATGACGATTAATCATTTCATCCAAAAATAAAAGGAGCCAATCGGCTCCTTTTATTTTTTCGGCAGTACCACTTCGGCGGAAGTGCCTTTACCTGATTCACTGGTGATGTTCAGAGCGCCGCCGTGGTCCTGTATGATTTTTTGTGAAATGAGAAGACCGAGTCCCGTGCCATTCTCCTTAGTTGTATAGAAAGGTTCATAAATTCTCTTAAGATTTTCTGGAGGCATGCCGCTTCCGTTATCCGTGATTCGGATGGATACCTTCTCATCTGTGAGAGAGACGGTTAAATGGACTTTTCCAGTCCTATCGATAGATTCTACAGCGTTCTTGAACAGATTGATAAAAACCTGTTTCAATGAATGCTGTTCACCGTTTAGGATATAATCCGGCTCATCACTCCAAACTTCCGTATAGACAATTCCCTTCAAATTGAATTCAGAACTGAACAATAAAGTGATATTATCTATCAGCTTTCGCAAACTGATTTGTTTGATTGATGGGGCCTGTGGTTTTGCAAGGACCAGGAATTCGCTGATGATCAAATCGATCCGTTCCAGTTCTGAATGGATGAGCTCGGTATATTGCTTGTATGGATGGTTGTGATCCTGCTGCATCAATTGAACGAATCCCGAAATGACAGTCATCGGATTCCTGATTTCATGGGCAACGCCTGCTGCAATTTCGCCTGCAAGCTTCAATTTTTCGCTTTGCAGGATTAACTGTTCGGATTCTTTCTGGTACGTGATGTCACGGGAAATCACCGATGTGGCAATTACGTTTCCTTTTTTGTCAAAAATAGGCGATAAAGTAATTTGAGTATGGAATTTGGTACCGTCTTTTTTCATATCCACCGTGTCGAGCAAATTGAAACTTTTGCCTTTTAATAATTCCAGAGCCTGCAGATCTGCAAGCTCTTCTTTTTCTTGCGGATAGGGCTTGATTTTTTTTCCATAGGATTCTTCCGCTGACCAGCCATATAATTTTTCAAATGCAGGATTAATAGCAATGACGCGGTTGTCAGTATCAAAAACGGCCATTGCATCCTTGGCGGTTTCGAAAAATAATTGAAGATAGCCTTCGCGGGAAATAAGCGCTTCTTCCATCGACTTATTTCGTTCCTGCATTTGCTGCCATAAGCGGCTGAAGTAAAAAGTATGGAAAAATGTGAGCAGCATTATGATGAGCAGAAAAGTGAGAATTGAAAGGTGGTTATATTGAAAACTGGGCGTTCTCTCCAATTGCCCGAAAAAAAAGATCAGCACGATCACTTCCAATACAGTGGCGGCGCTCAGAACAGAAATGGCTCTAAGCTCGTCCGATAAAGCGGCCACCAGGAGTGGTACAGCAAAATAGACAAGTGTTACAGCTGATAATGATTCGATATTCAAAATGAATAAATATATATTCATTGCGTACAATAACAGTGAGCGGAGCAAATGCTCCGACAGCCGTGCCTTTAAAAATAACAGAGTAATATAGATGACCAGACCGCTAATCGGTGCAAAAACGGCTGCATTGAAACTGAAAATGATATTAAGTATTATATGCAAAATACTGGCAAAGCCGAAAATATGAAGGAATAATAAGTTTTTCTGGCTGGTTGAATTGGTTAGTTTCATCTTTCACCTCAGGATTCACGTCGATTCATTAATAATACTACAGTCAGGACTGTGCGAAAACGGCTGATTTTGATATGATTAAGCTATTAAGGGGGCGTCACGCATGACACATCAATGGAATTCGAAAGAAACGATTGGACTTTTGGGTGAATTGACATCGATTCCGAGTCCTTCCGGCTATACAATGGAAATAATGGATAAGATTAAAAAAATGATGGACAGCTGGAATGTCCATTATACTACAACCAATAAAGGCGGAGTCATAGCCACTGTCAAAGGTGACAATGATGAACGCCACAGATTACTGACAGCACATGTGGATACGCTTGGCGCCATGGTGAAGGAAATTAAACCATCCGGACGTTTGAAGCTTTCACTGGTCGGCGGTTTTAAATTCAATGCGGTTGAAGGCGAGAATTGTCTGATACATACAACTTCTGGGAAAACTGTTTCAGGTACCATCCTGCTTCATCAGACGACAGTCCATGTTTATAAAGACGCCGGGACTGCTGAGCGCAATGCAGATAATATGGAAGTACGAATTGATGAAAAAGTGTTTTCAGAAGATGGGGTTAGGGAACTTGGTATTGAGGTGGGCGATTTTGTGTCGTTCGACCCCAGGTTTGCCGCCACAGATTCCGGATTTATAAAATCCCGCCATTTGGATGATAAGGCCAGCACAGCTTTATTGCTCGAATTGGTGAAGCATCTGAGTCAAGCTTCTGAAAAACTGCCTTATACAACACATTTCTATATTTCCAATAATGAAGAAATCGGTTATGGCGGAAATTCAAATATTCCTGATCGGACAGAAGAATATATTGCGGTGGATATGGGAGCGATCGGAGATGGTCAATCTTCTGATGAATACACCGTTTCAATTTGTGCTAAGGATTCCAGCGGGCCATATCATTACGGGTTGACACGCCATCTCGTTTCCTTAGCCAAAGAGAATAATATCAATTATAAAGTGGATATTTATCCATACTATGGATCAGACGCATCAGCGGCGATCAGTGCGGGTTATGATGTAAAACACGCATTATTCGGTCCGGGAATAGAAGCATCACATTCCTATGAACGGACACATACAGATTCACTGAAAGCCTCGGCTGCATTGCTTTATGCTTATGTAATGTCACCGTTGGTTTCCTGATTAGGAGGATTTTCATGAATAGCAGGGAGTTACTCGAAAATATTCCTTATAAACTGCTTTCAGGCGAGCTGCCTGAAAAAATTGAACACATTACGATGGATTCAAGGGACGCTGTGCCTGGATCTCTATTCGTATGTATTGAAGGTTATACTGTCGACGGCCACGATTTTGCCGAACAAGCGACTAAATGCGGAGCTACACTCATTCTTTCCGAAAAACCGGTTGAAGTTGAAGGTTCAGCGGTGCTGATTGTGGAAGACACAGTCCGCGCGCTGGGCCAACTGGCTTCAAAGTTTTATAAGTATCCTTCCAAAGACATCCAGATGATCGGAGTCACGGGAACGAACGGGAAAACGAGCGTTGCCGGCATGCTTCATTCGATGCTGATGAAGTTAGGTGAAAAATCGGCCTTGACCGGAACAATCGGCTTTAATCTTAATGGTGAGATGCATCCTTCCGCCAATACGACCAGTGATGCCTTAACGACACAAAAAATGATCGCGAAAGCAAAAGAGGCTGGCTGTTCACATATGACAATGGAAGTCTCCTCACACGGATTGGTGCTTGGCAGGCTCGCAGGCGTCGAATTTAACACTGCCATTTTCACCAATCTCACGCATGACCACCTTGATTTCCATGGAACAATGGAAGAATATGGACATGCCAAAGGACTGCTGTTCGCTCAACTGGGACAGGATCTGAGTGAAAGAAAACGGGCAGTATTGAATGCGGATGATCCTTGGTCTGAACAATTCAAAAAGATGACTTCCCATCCGATTTTCACTTACGGAGTGGAAAAACAGGCACAATTCCGGGCTGATGAAATCTCAATGGACCAATCCGGCACATCTTTCCGTCTGACGTGCCCTGAAGGAGAATTTCAGGTTTCCATGAAATTGCTCGGCCATTTTAATGTGTCGAATGCGTTGGCAGCCATAACCGCTTTATATGCCGAAGGTTTCAGGCTGGATAATATATTGGAAGCACTGGCTGCAATCGATCCAGTCGAAGGCCGGATGCAGAAAGTGTCGATTGATGCTCCAGTAACAGTCTATGTGGATTATGCACATACACCTGATGCGATTGAAAAAGCACTGGCGGCTGTGTCAGGCTTCAAAAAGAATAAAATCATTTTCCTTGTAGGGACTGGCGGCAACCGGGATAAAACGAAAAGGCCGGATATGGCCAAAAAAGCGTCGGTTGCGGATTACGTCGTTTTGACAACAGATGATCCGAGGGATGAAGCATACGACAGTATCCTGAAAGATTTGGAAATTGGAATGGCACATCCTAATTATGCATGTATCGGCGACCGTGAAGAAGCGGTAAAACATGCGATTCAGCAATCGGAACCCGGAGATATCATAATCCTTGCCGGAAAAGGCCATGAAGATTATCAAATTATCGGGACCACGAAATTTCCACATAGCGACAAAGAAATTGCGAAACAGGAAGCGTTGACCAAATATAGCTGAAAAGAGGCCCTCAACGGCTTCTTTTTTTATGGTACGAATTATTAATTCTTGTTTTTTCACATTTCCTTCTCTAATATGAAGAGAGTAGATTAAAGGAGCGTAAAACATGTCAGCCCAAATTAAAAATGAAATTGAAAATAGAAGAACATTCGCCATCATTTCCCACCCGGATGCCGGGAAAACCACTTTAACCGAAAAACTTTTGCTGTTCGGCGGTGCCATCCGCGACGCGGGTACAGTCAAAGGGAAGAAAAGTGGTAAGTTTGCCACATCCGACTGGATGGAAATCGAGAAACAGCGGGGGATTTCCGTTACATCATCTGTTATGCAATTTGATTATGACGGCAACCGAGTCAACATTCTTGATACACCTGGACACCAGGATTTCAGTGAAGATACCTACCGTACTTTAATGGCGGTGGACAGCGCCGTTATGATCATTGATGTAGCAAAAGGGATCGAAGCACAGACAGTCAAGTTGTTCAAAGTTTGTAAAATGCGCGGAATACCGATTTTTACATTCATCAACAAAATGGATCGCCAGGGGAAAGAACCGCTGGAACTGATGGAAGAGCTTGAAGAAGTATTGGGAATCCAGTCATATGCGATGAACTGGCCGATCGGCATGGGGAAAGAATTTCTCGGAATTTACGACCGGTTCAACAAGCGTGTCGAGCCTTTCCGTTCGGAAGGCGACAGATTCCTGCCGATCGATGAAGATGGCGAATTGGCTGTCGATCACGATATGAAAAATTCTTCTTATTACACCCAGGCAATGGAAGATATTCAACTGCTTGATGAAGCAGGAAATGAATTTTCATTCGACCGCGTTAAAAAAGGTGAATTGACTCCTGTCTTCTTCGGAAGTGCTTTAGCAAATTTCGGCGTTCAGACATTTTTGGAGACTTATCTTCAATTTGCACCGTCACCGCAGCCAAGAATGACACAGGAAGAAGACATTGTAGATCCTGTAGACACACCGTTTTCCGGTTTTGTCTTCAAAATCCAGGCAAACATGAATCCGGCACACCGGGACCGTATTGCATTTGTCCGCATTGTTTCTGGAAAATTCGAAAAAGGGATGAATGTGACACTGGCTCGTACAGGAAAATCATTCCGCTTGTCCCAGACAACCCAGTTTTTGGCGGATGACCGTGAAATGGTGGCAGAAGCAGTTGCGGGAGATATCATCGGTTTGCATGATGTCGGAAATTATCAGATCGGTGACACCATCACCAGCGGCAAGAAGTTTCAATTTGAAAACCTTCCACAATTCACGCCGGAATTATTCGTTAAAGTAACTGCGAAAAACGTAATGAAACAAAAGCATTTCCATAAAGGGATTCTTCAGCTGGTTCAAGAAGGTGCCATCCAATACTACAAAACGCTGCACATGGAAGAAGTGATTCTGGGGGCAGTGGGCCAATTGCAGTTTGAAGTTTTTGAACACCGCATGAAAAATGAATACAATGTGGAAGTTCGGATGGAGCCGATCGGTTCCAAAATCGCCCGCTGGATCGAAAACGAAGAAGATGTGAAAGAATCGATGTCCAGCAGCCGTTCGATGTTAGTGAAGGATCGGTTTGATAATTTTGTTTTCCTGTTTGAAAACGAATTTGCGACACGCTGGTTCCAGGACAAAAATCCGGGAATCAGGCTTTACAGCTTGTTATAAAAAATATATTTACATCACAGGGAGCTGCCAATCTGCTTCCTATGAAGCACCAGAACCTGCCGGAAGGCAGGTTCTTTTATGATTCCAAATAAGTATGTTTTGTTCACAATTTTGATATATCCAAATTCATTCCAAAGGTTTAAGTTTGCGGTGGCCGGCAGTTTTTCTTATGATAAAAGAACGAAGTAACAGAGAGGGTTTGACACAATGAAACTAAGTGATTTTTCGATACGGAGACCGGTTTTGACCACTGTCACCATGCTTTTGGTCATTATTTTGGGGGCGGTGTCCTTTTTACGGATTCCGGTGACTTTAATACCAGAATTAAATCCACCTATAGGTGTAGTGGTGACTACTTATAATGGTGCCAGTCCGACAGAAGTCAATGAAAAAGTGACAAAGCCTCTCGAGGCGAACCTTTCAACTTTGCCGGGTATCGAATCGATCCAGTCGACTTCACAGGAAGGATCGAATTTCATCCTTCTCGAGTTTGACTGGTCCACTGAAATTGATGACGTGCAAAGCGATATCCTTCAGCGCATCGACCAAACATTCCTGCCGGATGATGCGGGAACGCCTCAATTCCTGAAATTCGACCCCTCACAGTTTCCGATTTTGCAGCTCTCTTTGCGCGCAACCGAATCGGATGTGGATATAAGAGTTCTGGCAGAGGAATTGGAAACGGAATTGCTGCAGACTGAAGGCGTAGCAAACGTCAATATTTCAGGGACTCTTATAGAAGATATCCTGATTTCGCTCGACCAGGAATTATTGGAAGAAAATGGCTTGCAGCAATCCGATATTGTGCAAGTCATTCAGGGAAGCAACGTTTCCATGCCGGGAGAACCGATCGAGAGTGAAGATGGGCGGAATTTAACTACCCGGGTGATCAGCACCCTGACAAGTGCAGAAGAAATAGCAGACCTGGTTGTAACAGTGGATCCGCTTGATGGCGAGAACCTGATAATCGGGGATGTGGCTGATGTTTCACTGGCCGAACGCGACCGCAACAGCGAAACGCGCGCGAACCAGGAGCCGGCTGTTTTACTTGCGGCCTTGCAGGAATCCGGCGCAAACACTGCGGATGTTTCAACCGCTTTTCAAGAACGTCTGGATGAACTCCTGGAAGAGGAACGATTCAGTGCTGTTGAAGCCGATATTCTTTTTGACCAAGGGGATTATGTTAAACTGGCCGTCGGAAATATCGGACAGACCTTAATCTTCGGAGGCATTTTTGCAATGCTGGTCCTGTTTTTCTTCCTGCGTGGAGTGAAAAGTCCGGTCATTATCGGTATTGCAATTCCATATTCCGTCATCGTTACTTTTGTGTTGATGTATTTCGCAGATTTTGCCTTGAATATCATGACACTCGGGGCATTGGCCCTGGGAATAGGTATGCTGGTCGATAATGCGATTGTCGTCATTGAAAATATCGAGCGGCATCTGGCGATGGGCAAACCATCGAAGAAGGCGGCTTCAGATGGGGCGAAGGAAGTTTCTGGTGCCATTACCGCCTCCACATTGACTACGGTTGCAGTTTTTGTTCCTGTAATTTTCATTTCAGGGCTGATCGGTGAAATATTCTTCGAATTTGCGCTGACGATTTCCTTCAGTTTATTTGCTTCATTAGCAGTCGCATTGACGGTTGTTCCAATGCTTGCTTCAAGAATGCTTACGAAGCCGAAAGGCAATGTCGAAGCCAGGAAAAGAAGATCAAAAGGGCTTAAGAACTTTGAACGCTCAATCCGCTGGGCATTGCGCCACCGCATACTTGTCCTGTTGATTACTTTAGTATTTCTGGTAATAGGGGCATTCGGCGTTTCGCAGGTAGGTACCGAATTCTTGCCGGCTACTGATGAAGGTTTTGTCAGCGTCTCAGTCGAACTTGAAAACGGCTCTGCCCGATCAGCGACTGATGAAGTAGTGACGATGATCGAAGAAGAACTGGAAGCGGAAGAAGATGTGGATGTTTACGTCAGTCTCGTAGGAACCACCCAGCAGGGCCAGGCTCAAGGTTCATCGGAATCCAATGAAGCTGAAATCTATATCAAGCTGGTTCCGCTGGATGACCGTGAGCGGTCTGTATTCGAATTTGTGGATGATGTCCAGCCTCAAATTCTGGATAAAGTGGGAGAACGGGCTGAAGTCGGATTCAATCTGCAGACTGCAGCCGGATCCACACCCAACACATTATCCTTTACTGTAACGGATACAGATCCTGTCAGACTTGATGAAGCTGTTGAAAGGATCAGTGAATCATTGAGCAGTTTGTCGACGGTTACTGAATTGACGAATGACCGCGATGAAACAATCGATGAAATTCAAATTACAATAGACCGTGAAACTGCAACTGAATATGGCATGGCACCTGCCCAGATCGCTCAGGCTGTGAATAATATCACCCGTGGTGTGCAGGCTACCCAAGTGATAAATGAGCAGGAAGAAGTTCTCGCAGTATTTGTTGAAATCAAGGAAGAAGACCGGGACAGTTACCAAAAACTGCAGGAGTTGAGTCTCCGGACGCCTTCCGGAACATTTGTGGAATTACAGGACCTTGCTGAAATAGAAATTGCCCAGGGACCGGTCAGCATTCAGCGCGTTGACCAGGCAGGAAGCGTATCTTTCACTTTGCAGCATCAATCTGATGTCACAATGGGTGATATGTCGGATGAAGTGGACGCGGCGCTCGAAGACCTGAATCTGGACGATGGAACCATGATAACGTTTGGCGGAGACCGTGAACTGTTCGATAACGCCATCAATGATATGATAATGGCTGTCCTGTTGGCAGTTGTACTTGTTTATATGGTAATGGCGGCGCAATTTGAATCGTTCAAATATCCTTTTGTTATCATGTTCACTGTACCGCTCATGGTTATTGGTGTGGCAATCGCCATGTTTGTGACGCAGACACCTATCAGTATAACCGCAGTCATCGGTATACTGGTTCTGGTAGGGATTGTCGTCAATAACGGGATTGTGTTAGTCGATTACATCAATAAACGCAAAGAAAGCGGATTGGAATCCTATGATGCCATCATCACATCCGTGCGTGACCGGATGCGGCCGATTCTCATGACGGCATTGACGACAATATTAGGGCTTGCCCCTCTTGCCGTAGGCATAGGGGAAGGAACAGAAATCAACCAGCCGATGGGAATCGCAGTAATCGGCGGTTTGATCAGTTCGACTTTCCTTACATTGTATGTGGTGCCGATTGTCTACAGTCTTTTCGATAAAGAAACAAGATCGATGAATAAAAAGTGAGCCAATGGGCTTGCTTTTTATTTTTGTATTTTTTATTGGAATATTTAGTATAATTGGAAATGAAGATGCAAACGGCTTTCATTGGATGGAAAAGAGGCTTGATGAAATAAAAGAGAATTAGAAAAGGGGGAATTGACATGACAGAAGCAGTTTTTACAGGATTTCCAGGTTTCATAGCAAGCCAACTCATCCGCACATCCATCAATCAGGATTCGGATTTGGGGGTTACTGCTATTATATTGGCGTCTGAAAGAGAAAAAGCCGAAAAAGAAGCGAAGCGTATTGAAGAAGAGACCGGCTGCAGACCAATTCGCATCATAGATGGGGACATCACTAAAGAAGGGCTCGGACTCAAACCGGAAGATCGGTCCTTCCTGGAACAGAAAAAAATCATTTTTTGGCAGCTGGCTGCAATCTACGATTTAGCTGTGCAAAGGGATTTGGCCTGGAAAGTGAATGTTGATGGAACAAAAAATGTAAATGAATTTGTGTCCGGACTTTCAGGTCTTGAAAGGTATATGTATTTCAGTACGGCTTATGTGGCAGGAAATCGTGAAGGCGTGCTGATGGAAGATGAATTGGTGCGGCCGGAAAAGTTCAAGAATTTTTATGAGGAAACTAAATTTGAAGCGGAAGTGCTTGTCGAGGACATGAAAGAAAATTATCCAGTCACGATTATTCGTCCCGGAATTGTGCGCGGCCATTCAAAAACAGGTGAAACCATCAAATTCGACGGCCCTTACTTTTTCTTGAATATGATCGATCGGATCCGTAAAATGCCGATCATACCTTACGTTGGAAAATCTTCTTCTTATATTAATGTCGTCCCGGTGGATTATATACTTGAAGCTTCTGTATATTTGAGCAGATTGTCAGCTGCCGAAGGCGAAACGGTCCATTTGACGGATCCCGATCCGCATCCTGTCGAAGAAGTTTATCGTTCCATGGTAGTCCACCTGACCGGAAAAACGCCGAAAGGCCGCCTGCCAAAAAAAGTGGCTGCAGCAGGGCTTAAGAATAAAGGGGTCAGAAAATTGCTTGGAGTCGAAATGGAGACTCTGGATTATATGGATTGGCCAGCGTCTTTTGATACGACAGGAGCAGAGCGATTGCTGAAAGGCAGCGGCATTCAATGTGCAGATTTCCTGGAAACCATGCCGGAAATGGTCGCTTTTTATGAATTGCATAAAAATGACAAAAGCTTTCAAATTCCAATCCAATAATATTTACATTATATAAAAAGATGATATACTCATAGTACAACTAAATTTACTTTGACAGATGTCAAAGGGGAGTAGCTGTAGGGAAACCTATTTCACAGTCGTCAGTACATGGTTAACAGCCATCGGTTGTGATAGCGATTTTAATTGCTTAGCGAGACCTTTGCCTTTTATTAGGCGAGGGTCTTTTTTGCTGGCAAAAAATAGGAGGAATAGGAAATGGATAGTACAATATTATTGGAGTATGCCTGGGTCCTGCTGGTCCTGATCGGTCTGGAAGGCTTACTTGCTGCGGATAACGCAGTGGTAATGGCGGTAATGGTAAAACATCTGCCGAAAGCGCAACAAAAGAAAGCTTTATTCTATGGCTTGGCGGGGGCATTCGTTTTCCGTTTCGCCGCATTGTTTATGATCACTTTATTGGTTAATATTTGGCAGATCCAAGCACTTGGTGCAGCATATTTATTGTTTATTTCAGCTAAGCATATTTATGATCAGCGAAAAGGCGAAGATCATTCGATAGAACCGGAAGCGACAAAAGGCTCTGGTTTCTGGATGACAGTGCTGAAAATCGAATTGGCGGATATTGCGTTTGCCATCGACTCAATGCTGGCTGCTGTCGCACTGGCAGTGACGTTGCCGCATCTTAATCTGTTTGGTCTGGAAGACATCGGCGGCATCAACTCCGGCCAGTTTACAGTAATGCTTGCCGGTGGTTTGATCGGTGTCATTATCATGCGTTTTGCAGCACATAAATTCGTGCAATTGCTGGAAAAATATCCGCAATTGGAAACAGCCGCTTTTGTTGTTGTCGGCTGGGTAGGTGTGAAATTGCTCGTCATGACTTTGTCTCATGAGAAGCTGGGCGTTTTGCCGCATGACTTCCCGCATTCCACTCCGTGGACAATCACATTCTGGATTGTACTTGTAGGAATCGTAGTTGTTGGTGCGCTTGTAGGTTTGAAAAAGAATAAAGAAATCGAAAATCATTAATTTCGCTTAAAAGGCATCTTCGACAGAAGGTGTCTTTTTTTCGTTCAATTGAATAATTTCAGCAAAAATAAATTTTATTGTTTATACCCTCACAAAAAGGGGTACTGCACCGAATTTTTATTATAGAAGGAAAAATTATTCATTCTGTTCATTCTTTTCATTTTTTCCAATTCTCGTTACAATCAATATTAATGAGAAGAATGAAAGAGGTGAACCGGATGCTGCTGTCAGTATTGGCTGGATATTTCGGCCGCGGTGAGAAAAACAATGCCGAAGTGTTGGCAGTACAAGCACAAAATGGAGACCCAGAGGCAATGGAAAACTTGCTGTTGTCCTATTCACCCTTTATGAAAAAAACTGCTGGCCAGGTCTGCAAGCGGTTCATCAATGATCATGATGAAGAATACACGATAGCCCTTTCGGCTTTCCATGAAGCGGTCAATGGTTTTAATCAGGAAAAAAATGCTTCTTTTTTAACTTTTGCCCACATGGTCATCCGAAGAAGAGTTATAGATTACATCCGAAAAGAAGCCGGCAGAAAGGATTTTGCACATGACTTTCACGGTTTATCGGATGCGGATGAATTCAGGAGCGCTATTGATACTTCGGCTTCGATAAAAGATTATACGGAGCAGCAGCAAGCTGCTGCCCGCAAAGAGGAAATCGCTGAATACGAAAAATTGCTTTCCGGATACGGCATGACCTTCCAGGACTTGGTGAAAGCATCTCCTGCTCATGAAGATGCCAGGGTCACTGCAATTCAAATTGCTCAATTGGTTGCTGAAACGGAAGAGTATCAGAATTATCTGCAGCAAAAAAAGAGATTGCCGGTCAAAGAGATAGAAAAACTGGTGGAAGTTTCAAGAAAGACGATTGAGCGCAATCGGAAGTACATAATTGCAGTTGCTTTATTGTTGATGAGTGATTTGCATTATTTGAAGGATTATTTAAAGGAGCGGTTGCGGTGATGAGAATGCAAAAGGGACTGTGTATAGAATTGAATGACGAGCTATCTGTATTCATCGGACACAGCGGTGAATTTGTGCATGGCAAGCCAGTAGGGAAAGCTGCTGTGGGAGAAGAGAGCTTTTATTATCCTGAACAGGTCTTGGCTGTGCAAAAACGCAGAGCCGTAAAACCGGTATGGGCCCCTATAGCAGCCGCAGCAGCCGTTGCAGTATTATTCCTCTCTGTCCTCCTGCCGGAGCAGGAAGCATTTGCCTATGTTCAAGTCCAGGTGAATCCGGGAGTTGAGCTGGGAATCGATGATGATTATGAAGTGGTATCCATCAGGGGATTGAATTCAGACGGCCTAGAATTAATAGGGCAACTTGACGAGTGGAAGCACCACCCACTTGAAGAAGTTCTTGATGAAGTAATTGTGCTGTCGATGAATTCGACTACTGATGAAATTGTCATTACGACAGTAGCTGACGACCAGGATCAAGTTGCGGATGAAGAAGTTGTGGAATCCGTGCTGGCTATATCCGCAAAAGCGATGGCAAAAAATGTTACCGTAAAATTGAAGGAAGCTTCCAAGACTCAATGGAGAACTTCAGTCGAAAAGAGTGTGCCAGTGGGGCAGTTGATCAATAGCTCACAAAATCTGAAGAATGACAGAGCTGATGGGAAACCAGTTGATAAGAAAAATGATCAGCCATTGAAAGTGAAGGATAAGCCGGCAACTGCCGATAAGCAACAAGAGAAAGAATTGAAAGCAGCAGAAAAAGCTGAGAAGAAACAAGATAAAAATAAAGCGGAAACCAAGAATCATCCTTCTGAAAAAGAAAAAGATGTACCGCCTGGCCAGGAAAAGCGCAAAGAAACTCCTGCTGTGGAAAAAGGAAATCCTAATCCGCCAGGTCAGGAAAAACGCAACCAAGCACCCGGCCAAATCAAAAAAGATGATAACATCAAAACCGATGAGCCTGGCGGAAAAAAAGAACAAGCTCCCGGCCAGCAAAAAAGTAAAGAAAATAAAGGACCGGAGCAAGAAAAAGGTAAATCGCCAAATGAAAATGAAAAATCTTCAAAAGCAAAAAATGCACCGGATAAATCCAAGCCGGATGTATCAGGGCCTCAAAGTTCAATAGAAAAAAATAATCTGAAACAGCCACTTGAAAAGAGCGGCAAGTCCAATCCCAGCAGCACAAATGGCAAAGGCAATACGAGTAAGAACAAGAATGAATAGGACGGAAACAGCAGAAAGTATTTTTCTGCTGTTTTTTAGATGGAAACGGGTGAATTTCCGATTTCCCTTTCTTTTTTTTTATACTTTACTTAGAATAAGGAGATAACCGAAGTCGAAAGGATTTCCAGCATATGAATAAATCGTTCCAAAGAATTCGCAATCTAACACCAGCACAGGCAATTGCGGCCTATTATTTTGCAGCCATCGCTATGTCCTTTCTGCTGCTCAGGCTGCCGGGGGTTCATCAGGAGGGCGTCAGCATCCCATTGATCGATACCCTTTTTACAGCTATAAGTGCTGTGAGTGTCACTGGCCTGACAGTTATCAATATCTCTGAAACTTACACGGTTTTCGGCATCGTGCTGCTGATGGTGATCCTTCAACTAGGCGGCATCGGCATCATGTCCATCGGTACATTTTTCTGGCTGCTGTTGGGGAAGCGCATCGGCCTGCGTGAGCGGCAATTGATAATGGTCGACCATAACCAGTTAAGCATGGCAGGGGTAGTCAAATTGATCCGAAATATCATTTCGATTCTTTTATTGATTGAATTGATTGGGGCAATCATCCTTACTTTATATTTTCTGCAGTATTACGATACCTTCAGCGAAGCGTTGCTGCAGGGTGTCTTCGCCTCAGTAACAGCAACAACCAATGGCGGTTTTGATATCACCGGTGCATCATTGGTTCCTTATTTCAATGATTATTTTGTCCAAGTCATCAATATGATCCTGATTATACTTGGCGCAATCGGTTTCCCGGTGCTGATCGAACTGAAAGAATTCTTATCGAATAGAGATAAGAATTTCCGTTTTTCCTTATTCACAAAAATAACAGTGAGCACATTCGGGATTCTGCTTGCAATCGGTACGTTGGGTATACTTGCGCTTGAGTCATTTAAAGCATTCAAAGATATGTCATGGCATGAGACATTATTCGCGGCTATCTTCCATTCCGTATCTTCAAGGTCAGGCGGACTTGTTACGTTTGATATCACCCAATTCGATGAAGCGACAAATGTATTCATGAGTGTTCTCATGTTTATCGGAGCTTCCCCCAGTTCCGCTGGCGGAGGCATCCGGACGACAACCCTGGCGATAGCTATCCTTTTCCTCATCAATTTCGCTCGGGGCAAAAACACGATACAGATATTCAAAAGGGAAATCCAGTTGATCGACGTATTTCGTTCATATGCCGTTATTATCCTGGCGATGTTCATGGTCATTGTTTCTACAATGATCCTGTTCATAACGGAACCGGAAGCTTCAGCTATAGAAATCATTTTTGAGATCACAAGTGCATTCGGTACTTGTGGGATGTCCCTGGGAATAACGGATGATTTGTCTTCTTTCGGGAAGTTGACGATCATGGTCCTGATGTTCATCGGGCGTGTCGGACTTATTTCATTCCTGTTTACAATCGGCGGAAAAACCGATCCGACGAAATTCCACTATCCAAAGGAACGTGTGATTATCGGATAATATCTGATTAGACAACAAGGGATGCCATTTTCATGGAAAAAGGCTATAATCTTATTTATAGTGTTTAATAAGTGGAAAAGAGTGGATAGTATGAATGAAGAAATACGAAGATCTTTAAAATTATTTATTGTCATGTCGCGGGCACATAAAGCGATTTCTGAACAAGCCAATCAGTTTTTTCAGGCCAATGGCGTCAATCCGACCGAATTTGCCGTAATGGAATTGCTCTATCATAAAGGAAAACAGCCGCTTCAGAAAATAGGCGGAAAAATTCTTCTGGCTAGTGGCTCCATTACGTATGTAATCGATAAGTTGGAAAAACGCGGCTATATTACACGGGTTAATTGTCCAACTGACCGCCGTGTGACCTATGCTGAAATTTCCGAAGAAGGAAAAGAGTTCATGGCGCGCATTTTTCCTGAACATGAAAAAAATCTTCATGAGCTGACGGATGCACTGTCACCTGAAGAAAAAGACACTGCAATTGAATTGATGAAAAAACTGGGACTTTCCATTAAGGATTTGTCCTACTGATGGAAAAAAAGAGGCTATCCTGAAAATTCAGGATAGCCTCTTTTTTGATTATTATTGCAATGGAGCTGGAGAACCGCTCGCTTATTTGGGTGTGATCGTCTTGCCCATGTTTAAAAATTCTTCAGTGACTCCAGCATCTGTCAGATCGAATATTGTAAGTTTAACAATCAATCCTTCTTTCTCAAAGACTGCACCAGTCACTTTACCGTTATCCGTCGGAATTTCATAAACAGCGGAGTTTGTGAACTTAGAGTCTTCAAAAGCCGGCAGCTCTGTCAATTCAGCATCTTCGTTGGATGCTTTCAATATTTGTTGGATGGAATCATCCGCAAAAGCAAAATCCGCTTCCTCCGGTTTGAAAGTCTCTACACGCATGAATAATTCATCATTTTCACTGGAAAAGACAACATCTTTGTTTGGCTCTTCAGCAGTAAGCTCATATCCCGGAAGCAAGTGAATTTCGTAGGCTTGCGATTCGCTTACTGTAGGTGTACCTTCACTGGCTGCAGGGTTTTCTTCCTGAGCTTCTGTACTTTCTTCAGCTGGTTCTTCTTCAGCTGACTCATCCGCTTCTTCTGCAGTTTCTTCTGTTGTTTCTTCAGCATCTTCTTCTGTTGCAGTTTCCTCTGAAGTTGTTGTTTCATTTTGTTCGGTATTAGTGGTTGCAGTACCGTTTGTCTCTTCGGTCGATTCGTCCGAACCACAAGCGGCCATTAAACCACTAAGTGCCAATACTGATGCTGCAAAGAATAATTTTTTACTCATATAATTTCACTCCTTTTGTAAAGTAGACGCATGAATCTGGAAATCGTTTCACTATTAATAAAAAAAATAAGTAAATATTGCCTTTTGATTGTAACAAAGAATTTAAAAAAATGCTTTGTTAAATTGTTTCCCGATCTGCGTTTCCGCTTTTCTAATTGTCCAGACTCCAGCGCCCAGCCCCTCGAGTCGCTTCAGCCATGCCATTAATGGCAAAGAACGCCATTATCGTCAAGGCTTCCAGCGCTTGTCAGGGCTAAACGGGCTTTTCCGCTTTTCTTTCTAAAAAGGGAAAACAATAAAAATCAACACCATTAACAGAAGGTGGGCTATGATAAGCGCCGGCATGCTTTTTTTCTTTTCATAAAGATAGCCAAGGATTAAACCGACTGCGGTTCCTGCAAATATTCCCGGCCAAAAATCCGCCAGCCATAGGGTCAAGCCGAAAAGGACGGCAGCTATCGGCACAACAGCGTATGCCGGCACATATTGCTTAAGCTGATGCTGAACAAATCCGCGCCAGAATAGTTCTTCGCCAGGAACAACTATAAACATCAATAAGAGCAGATGCCAAATTGATGCTGGCGTGAATATTGCGAGGAAGTCAGCAGTGGAAGCAACTGAACCGACACCCAGCAGCTGGAGCAGATGGTAACCCGCAAACAGGATCAGATACATTGCTGCTGCTGCTGAAATTCCATAAGCAAATGACTTCCATGTACGCATTTCTTCATGGATTTCACCGAATAAAACAGCAACGGACATTAAAATCAGTAAAGCGAAAGTATACATATACCAAAAAATGGAAATATCATCGAAGGCCAGGTTGTATAAACCATAAGCGATGGGAAGTATGTACAATAATTTGTGTTTTGTTAAAAAGCGCAGCATAAAATATCCTCCTATAATCTAAAAGACAAGTTTTGCCGTTTTATGGTAAAACTAACACTGTCCGGAAACAGTCCTTGTTGTATAATAAATGGAAGAGCTGTTGCCGAACTCAGGCAAACTCTTTGTCCGCTATGTATTATAACAGACTTGAAGCACAGGAAATAATGAAAAAGGAGAATTAAAAAATGACAGATTACAATGAATTATTAGACCGGCTGAAATCCGGTGAAATCGAATCCATTACAGTTGAAAAAGAAGACTTTCTCAATTTCCGCACCGTATTGATTGCCCGACAGGACTTCAAGCATTTTCGAGGCGAAGCGTTTCATCACGGCAAGACAGTTTATAAATACACACAGGAACCGAGTAAATAATAATTTACATAAAACAAAAGGGGTGCGTTGAATGGGGAATTTAAAACGAGTAAAAGAGCATTTGAATGATTTGGTTGTGGGTCGCGAAAAAGAGATCGATTTTATGCTGATTGCTCTGATCCAGCAAGGTCATGTATTGCTCGAAAGTGTACCGGGTTCGGGTAAGACATGGATGGCGAAAGCTTTTGCGGGATCTTTCAGCGGCTTGTTCCGCCGTCTTCAATTTACCCCGGATGTGTTGCCTTCAGACGTGACGGGCATCCGTTTCTTCAATCCGAAAAATCAGGAGTTCGAGCTTCGTCCCGGCGCCGTAATGGCCAATATCTTATTGGCTGATGAAATAAATCGGGCAACTCCTCGCACACAGTCAAGTCTGCTGGAATCAATGGAAGAGAAACAAGCGACAATCGACGGGGAAACTTTGCAGCTGCCACAGCCATTCATGGTCATTGCTACACAGAATCCAGTAGAATCCCAGCAAGGCACTTTCCCATTGCCGGCCGCTCAATTGGACCGTTTCCTTTTCCGTCTGGAAATTGGATATCCCGATTACGATGAAGAAATGTCGATCATCCGAAACTTCCGCGACAATGTTTCCCATAAAAAAGAAATAATGAGCATTGCATCGGTGGATGATGTGGCAGCATGGTCTAATGGCGCAAGTGAAGTCAGTGTCCATGAGGATATTGAAAAATACATTTTGAATTTGGTGCGTGCAACCCGTGAACATCCTTCAATCGAACTGGGGCTAAGTTCCAGAGCGGCGCTTGCCCTGGTCCACGCTGCCCAAGGTAAAGCGTATTTGGATGGACGCGATTTCGTAACACCTGATGACGTCAAATACATACTTGAACCAGTTGCTGTCCATCGGCTTCTTTTGACTGTTGAAGGAATGCTTGTCCAGGATCCGGAGACATTGCTGAAAGAAATTTCCTCATCAGTGGCATCGCCGGTCGAGGCTTATTGAAATGACTTGGATCCGCCATGATTACGGTATAAAAAACACTAAATGGGCTTTTGGCTTCATAATCGTCCTGTTCTTTATGTCTATGGTATTTCTTCAATTTACAGCTGCTGCCATTACGGCATTCATCGGATTTATTGTAGCACTGCAATTGGCTTATTTTTCAAAGCTGGGAGACAAGCTTATTTTCAATAATCCTAAAATCAGAAAAAGAGTATTGAATGGCGGAGACTCGAATTGGGAGTTGTCTTTTGAAAATAAAGGGCTGCCAATTTGGGGAGGGAACCTGAAAATCTGGTTCATCGATACAGTCGTTCCGGCAGGGCAGGAAGCCGGCAGCTATACAGAACTGGTTGAGCTCGATATCCCTTTTACGGCAGGTCATAAAGAATCGGTGGTTTTAAAAGTTCCGGTAACAGGCAAACGCCGGGGGTTGTCCCGCATTAAGAAAATGGAGCTATCGATTCCGCATCCATTCGGTCAGGGCAGCCTGATGCTCGAATATGGGGGGATGATCCTGCAGGAACAGCTTGTTTACCCGAAACTCCGCAAATATCAATTTCGATACGCGCCATCAAAACAGAAACCCGGGCAATTCAATTTGAAGCATTCGCTTTTCGAAGATTTATTCCAGCCGATCGGCACAAGGGACTATGTCCCGACAGACCAATTCAATCAAATCCACTGGAAAGCAAGCGCCAGGATGCAGACCTACCAAACGAAGGTCTATAATCACGTAGCGAATGAAGCGATGCTTTTTGTGTTGAATGTCGCCGACCGCTATGCGGCAATTTCCAATCTGGAAGAAAGAATAGAAGAGTTGGCTTCTTATATCGAAAATTGCTTCAGCGAAGGGGTGCCTTATGCCATTGCGATAAATGTACGGTCCGCAGGCAAGATCCCTTATCTTTATTTAGCGCCGGGGGAAGGCGGCAGGCAAAGGCAGCATGCCCTGGAGCTTCTGTCGGTTATCTCAAAAAACAATTCAACCATGCCATTCGCTTCGATGATTGCACATCTCGACCTTCATACGGAGCTGCCTTACACGACTTATCTTATGACAGACAATGTTGAGAGTATCCGCAAGTATATTCCGAAGTGGAGCAGGAAAACAGAATTGAAAATTCTGCGCACAAGCGAAGGGCGGGTGATTGCATGACTGCCAGATTTTCATCAGTCACCGCATATATTCAGGACGCTTTCCTCATCTCGTTTGTATTTCTGTTTATCGATGCCGGTGCCAGGTTCCCTTTGGTATTAATCTGGCTGGGATTGGCTATGGCTACAGCCCTGACAGCAGCAGCTGTCAGCTGGCGGAAACCTTACAATCCGACCCCTGTGCTGATTGCCGCAAGTTTGGTTATGGCATTAGCGCTGCTTGCCGGTGTGACTGCCGGAACTTTCATTGTCTTAACAATAATTTCCTTGTACCGGCTGCATGCAAGGTTTTCTGAGCTCGAAGATAAAAACAGCGGAGAAAGTTTCTTTTTAATCATGTTTTTGGTGATCTTCACCATCTCACTGGTTTTAAGTATATTTAATCCGCTGGGCAGTTCACAGCTTCTGTTGTTTCCGACAGCGGCAGCTGCGATTATATTTTACACCGTGTCGCGATTATTTTACCGCTACCTGAATGCACGGAAGGAAGGCGCAAAACTATGGCAGGCAATTGCCGCTTCAACCGGCATCATCGCAATAGCCAGTTCGGCTGCATTCATCTTCCATATACTTGCCGATGAAATACGGCATTTGGCTGGTTCCGTTCTGGGTGGAATCCTGACCATTGTCTTATGGCCGTTCGCCGGTGTGCTGAATTGGCTGGTGAATTTTATAAATGGACTTTCCACTGAGGAAGAGAAGCTGGATAATCTGAGCAATATGGAAGAACAAGCAGAGCAGCCGGAAGACCTTCCTTATTCGGGAGGGCTGGAATTTGATTATACAATCATTGCAGGTGTTGGCATTGTGCTTGCGGTAATCATCGGAATTCTGCTGATTCGGAAGATCAAGCCTGATGTTGCCAATCAAAAAGAGGAATCCGTGGCTGAAATCAGCCGTTTCTCTGAGATTGCCGAAAAATTAGAAGAACCTGAACCAGCCAGAGGGTATAATCTGGTCAATATCCACGAAATCCGAAAAGCCTTCAGGGAATTTGAACAAAAAGCGCTTATTGCCGAAAAGGGACGGTTGGAACATGAAACCGTCAGGGAATGGGCGAATCGTGAAGCATTGCCGTTTACTGAATCCTTTTTTAAAACGTACGATAAAGTGCGATACAGCAACGGACTTATAGAAAACAGGGAAGCTTCTCCTTTTGTAGAAGAGCTGGAAAAAATAAATGAAAATTTTTTTAGGGAAAATGTTTAAAGCCACATTTATCTGGGCATACTAATAAAGAACACAGCAACATTCTCATTTCCCCCTTTTGTGGTCGGTCCTTAACTGGATCGGCTTCTTTTTTTTGCCCATTTCCCCCACTCGCTTTTCTATTGTCCAGACTCCAGTGCCTAGCTCTTCGGGATATAAGTCAAACCAGCTGCGTGGCAAAGGACGCCACTACGCTGATTCGCCTTATACCTTTCAGAGCTGGTCAGGCACTTCCGCTTTTCTACTGTCCAGACTCCAACGGCCAACTCCTCGGTCTTAAGCTGCCCTTCCTGTGCGGCAAAGAGCGCCGCTTCGGAAGTTCATCTTAATCCTGCCGGAGCTGAACGGCCGTTTCCGCTTTTCTACACTATTTAATGAATATACAGAAGATTTTTGCTAAACTGAAGATAGCTTGAAAAAGGAGGATACATATGAAGGTAGGATTTATCGGAACGGGAGTCATGGGAAACAGCCTGGTGAAGCACCTTCTCGATGAAGGGCACGAAGTTTCCGTCTATACACGAACGGCCTCTAAAGCTCAGAATTTAGTGGAAGCTGGGGCTGAATGGCAGGAATCTCCGAAAATGGTGGCAATGGATGCCGAAGTTATTTTTACGATGGTCGGCTACCCTTCAGATGTCGAAGAAATTTATTTCGGGGAAGAAGGCATCATCAACAATGCCAAAGAAGGAACTGTGCTGGTCGATATGACTACATCAAAACCGGAACTTGCCCGTGAAATTTTTAAAGCCGCACTCCAGAAGGGCCTTTCAGCTTTGGATGCACCTGTTTCGGGTGGAGACATCGGTGCGAGAAATGGTTTATTGTCGATTATGGTCGGTGGGGAAGAAAGCAGTTTTAAGCAGGTGCAGCCTTTGCTGGATCTCTTTGGCGGAAATATTGTTTATCAAGGGCCGGCTGGTTCAGGGCAGCATACAAAAATGTGCAATCAGATTATCATTGCTTCCAATATGATGGGAGTGAGCGAATCGTTGATTTATGCGCTGAAAGCGGATCTTGATCCGGAAACTGTACTTCTGTCCATTTCTTCAGGTGCAGCGGGCTCCTGGTCTTTATCGAACCTAGCGCCAAAAATGATTTCACGTAATTTCGAACCCGGATTCTATATCAAACACTTCATCAAAGATATGAAGATTGCATTGGAAGAAGCGGATTTGATGGGACTTGATCTTCCTGCCCTCCGCCTGTCGCTCCGCCTCTTCGAGAATCTGGCTGAAAAAGGCTATCAGGATAAAGGGACTCAGGCATTGATTGTCCAATATGAAGATACTAATAATAAAGAGCCGAAGACAATTTAGTCCCGGCTCTCTTCATCAATCGAAATATGATTTTTTAGGTGAATAGAATCTGTTCATTTCCCTCGGCTGATAAGCTTTTCCGGGATTTGCTGCGGCTGTGTCCTTTTTCACCGGCTGCAGGCCGGTCAGCTCACTCAGGATCTCTTTGGCAGAACGCAAGTTCATCCTGCTTGCGGGATTCCGATAAGACTCATCGAGGTGGCCGAGGTGTTCAAGATTCTCAAAGTCTTCTTTTTTCGGCAGCATGTGAAAATAATAGTCTCCACATTTTACGAGGACAGAAGATTGCTGTTGGCTTTTACGGGGGTTTTTACTGAAGTGCAGCCCTATTTTCTGAGCGCGATCCTGGAGAATCATTTTATTTAACGCCTCTTTTTTCAAGGCATATAAATAGTGATTATCTGAAGCGGTCTTTGCGTGCCTGTTGACTGTGAAAATAGCCTGGGCAATTTCAGAATCCATTCGGGAGTTAGACATAGGCTCATTCCTTTCTAAGAGGATTATATTCTAAAAACAACTTCATTATATCAAAATTTTCTTGCAATGTGTATAACAAGTATCAGGAATATTGGTTCATTTGAGGAAATAGGCGTAATTTGTCATTTTTACATACAAAATCATATGAGGCCAAAAGGAGGAATTTGATATGTTTCAAGATCAGACAATTATTATTACTGGTGGTTCAAGCGGGATGGGATACCATATGGCGGAAAGATTTGCTGCTGAGGGAGCAAACGTCGTCATTACAGGACGTGATATGGAAAAATTGAACGATGCCGTTAAAAATATGGCAGACGCTAAAGGCACCGTTGAAGTTTTTCAAATGGATGTCAGGGAGCCGGAACATGCAAAAGCGATGGTTAAATTTGCCCATGAAAAATTCGGCCGTATTGATGGACTGGTAAATAATGCAGCCGGTAATTTCATTGTCCATGCGGAAAAACTATCTCCGAACGGATGGAAATCAGTTGTGGATATCGTATTGAATGGTACATTTTTCTGTTCCCACGCGGTCGGAAATTATTGGATTGAAAATGAAACAAAAGGAAATATCCTGAATATGCTCGCTACTTATGCGTGGAATGCCGGAGCAGGTGTGGCGCATTCAGCTGCAGCAAAAGCGGGAGTCATGTCGCTGACACGCACGCTTGCTGTAGAGTGGGGAACTCAGTTCGGAATCCGTGTAAATGGCATTGCACCGGGACCTATTGAACGTACTGGCGGCGCTGATAAACTATGGGAATCAGAAAAAGCGGCGAAACGCACACTGGAATCGATTCCTCTCGGCCGATTGGGCAAACCGGAAGAAATTGCGGAATTGGCTGCTTTCATCATGTCGGATAAAGCTTCCTATATGAATGGGGAGATTGTGACGCTGGATGGCGGACAATGGCTGAATAAATTTCCTTTTTAAGTAAATAATACTCTCTTTTAAATAGTTTCATGTTTGGTGATGTGTTATGATGAAATCGGAGTGATTAGCATCAGTTTATGATGCAAAAGGAGTAGAGCGCATGATTTCATTACCAAGCAAAGACTTTCTTGAAACTCAAATAGAAGATTATATTATTTCATCTGAAAAAGTCGCCCACGTTCAACTGGGCAATAGCGCAGAACATGCATTGCTGGTTCTGACGAAAACGGGTTACTCGGCAATCCCTGTCCTGGATATGAAATACCGTTTCCAGGGGCTGATCAATACTCAGCGTATTACGGAATCCATACTCGGTCTGGACCATATTGAATATGAAAAATTACCGGAAATCAAAGTGCAGGAAATTATGCAGACGGATATTCCATTGATCAAAATAACTGAACGTTTTCAAAAGGCGCTGGACCTGCTGATTGATCAGAATTTCCTTTGTGTGGTTGATGACGACGGATTGTTCATGGGTATTTTGACAAGACGGGTCGTATTGAAACAATTGAAGAAACAGATTTATCAAATCCGAAATAATCAATGAATGGAGGGCCTCGAAGTAAGAGGCCTTTTTTGTTGTTCAATTTGAAATGAGGGCTCAGAGATATGAAGACGACAAATCGTCCACTTGTTTTGATCTCGGTGATGCTGGCGATGTTTGTTGGAGCGGTGGAGGCTACCATCGTTGCTACGGCAATGCCGAGTATTGCGGCGGACTTGGGTGGCTTTGCTAAATACAGCTGGGTGTTTTCCGCCTATCTTCTGATGAATACTGTAACAGTCCTGATTTACGGTAAATTATCGGATATTTTCGGACGTAAACCGATTTTCACTTTCGGCATACTGTTGTTCCTGTTCGGTTCACTTATGTGCGGTCTTGCCGACTCAATGGATCAATTAATTCTCTACAGGCTGATTCAAGGGATGGGAGCAGGAGCGGTATTGCCGATTGCCACTACCATCGTCGGTGATATCTATTCCGCAGAAGAACGTGCGAAAATACAGGGTTACCTTTCGAGCGTCTGGGGCATTTCCGCAGTTTCAGGGCCTGCTATCGGAGGGATCCTGGTTGCAACTGTAGGTTGGGAGTATGTATTTTGGGTGAATATCCCATTAGGCATCCTGGCGCTTGCAGGTGTACTGATTTTCCTGCAGGAACCTAAAAGAACCGGCAAACCTTCCATCGACTATGCCGGAGCGATTTTATTGACCATCGGTTTAGTGAGTTTATTATATGTCCTGGTTGAAGGCGGGGTCGGTTTTGAGTGGTTTTCCGCTACTGCGGCATTACTCATTTCACTGTCAGCAACGGCGTTCATCTTATTCGTCCTGGTTGAACGAAAAGTGAAAGAACCCATCATGCCGTTTGAAATATGGAGAAATAAAACAATCTTATATGCTAATCTTGTTTCTCTTACAACGGGCATCATTTTAATCTCTGTTTCAAGTTATCTGCCGACCTATGTGACGGGTGTCATGGAACAGCCTGCCGCCATCGCCGGTTTTACCCTGACTGCCATGTCGATCGGCTGGCCGATTGCTTCGACTTTGTCCGGAAGGCTATTGATCAGAATCGGTTATTTCCGGACGTCGCTTGCGGGAGGATTATTTTTGGTGGCCGGTGCTTTGTTGTTTGTCCTTATGCGGCCAGAGGCAGGTCCGTGGTGGGCTGCATTATCGAGCTTTGTCATCGGCATCGGTATGGGGTTGACGAGCACTGCGTTTATCGTCTCGATCCAAAGTGCTGTCACTTACGAAAAGCGGGGAGTTGCGACAGCATCCAATATGTTCATGCGTAATCTCGGAAGTACGATCGGGGTGGCGCTGCTCGGTACTGTACTTAATACATCGCTGCTGAAATATTTTGAGTCCAGTAATAAAAATTATGGTCTGGATTCAATTAATTCATTGCTTACGGTGGACAGCAGGGCGGATATGCCGCTAGAAGAACTGCGTTTCCTGCAAGGGGGATTATCCCTGGCGCTTCAGAATGTCTATGCTTTTATGGCTGTTTTTGCCGTTGTCAGCCTGTTGCTGATCTTCGGTCTGCCGAGGGATAAAGGAGTGAAGAAAAATGTCGAATGAAGAAATGATCATCAAAATACTGGCTGAAGAAGGCAATATGAGAAAAGCGTCGGAACGCCTCTTCCTTTCTCAGCCAGCTTTATCTCAAAGACTGCAATCCATAGAAAAAGAATGGGGCCAGCAATTATTCATCCGTTCGCAGAAAGGGCTGACTCCAACGCCTGCAGGTGAACTGGTCATCAGCTACGCCAATGAAATGCTGCAGCGCAAGGAAGAAGTATTTGAAGTGCTGCATACGCTGACGTCAAAAGTGCATGGCACTTTGAAGATAGCCTGTGCATCCATCATCGGTCAGAATTGGCTGCCGAAAGTCCTGAAGGATTTTGTAACTCTGTATCCGCAGGCTAAAATCCAGCTGATTACGGGTTGGAGTTCAGAAATCACAAGAGCATTATATGAAGGAGAAGCCCACATTGGCATTGTGAGGGGGCACACAGATTGGAAAGGGAAGAAAATTCATTTGTTCCGGGATACCTTGTATCTGGTCGATAAAGAAATCGATTCTCTCGAGCAGGTGATGGAGACGGAACGGCCTTTCATCCAATTTAAAAGCGATTCCAATTATTACGAAGAAATTCAGCAATGGTGGCAGAAACACTTTGCTTCCAATCCGAAAAGGCAGATTACAGTGGACCAAATCGAGACATGCAAGCAGATGGCGGTGAATGGGATCGGCTACGCCATCCTTCCTTCAATAACATTAAACGGAACGGAAGATGTGCACACGGTCGCATTGGCAAGCAACGCGGAAGAGCTCGAATTGACCCGGGATACATGGCTTATCGGCTATGATTCCGCTTTTGAATTGCGTCAGGTTTCAGCTTTTGTTGAAATTGTGCAAAAACACGCCGCTTTATTGGACTAGAATGATGAATTATCTTGCATTTTCCGTTATAATTACACCATTAACTATAGAAAGAGGTTTTTATCGATGAAACAAATGGATGCCAATGAAATTATTTCGTACATACAGAATGCAAAAAAATCAACACCTGTGAAAGTTTATGTTAAGGGTAAAAACGTGGCTTCGCTGAATTATGGAGAGTCTGCGAAAGTTTTCGGTGAAGGCGGGCATGCGACTGTATTCGGTGAGTGGTCAGATATTGAAAAAGCTTTAGCGGAACACGAAGGGGCAATTGAAGATTATGTGGTTGAGAATGATCGCCGCAACTCGGCAATTCCGATGCTGGACTTGAAAAACATCAACAGCCGCATCGAACCAGGCGCATTTATCCGTGAAAATGTGGAAATTGGCAATAATTGCATCATCATGATGGGTGCAGTCATCAATATCGGATCGGTAATCGGCGATGGCACGATGATCGATATGGGCGTTATCATGGGCGGCCGTGCTACTGTCGGCAAGAATTGCCACATCGGCGCAGGCGCTGTGCTTGCAGGGGTGATCGAACCGGCTTCCGCCACTCCGGTAATTGTGGAAGACAATGTAATGATCGGCGCGAACGCAGTAGTTCTGGAAGGCGTTCGAATCGGACAAGGTGCGGTGGTTGCCGCTGGGGCAATTGTTATCGAAGACGTTCCGGAAAATTCAGTAGTTGGCGGCACGCCGGCCCGGGTATTGAAATTGATGGATGAGAAGACGCGCTCGAAAACGGAAATCAAACAAGAACTACGTCAATTATAAGGATCTGGATATGGATCTTATACAAATCAGAAGAGATTTGCATAAAATACCGGAAATCGGTTTCCGTGAATTTAAAACGCAGCAATACCTGCTCGAACAAATTCGTTCAATGCCACAAGATAGAATGGAAATTACCGAATGGCAAACAGGCATTGCAGTGAAAGTGAACGGACTGGATGCAGACAAGCTCATCGCGTGGCGAACTGATATCGATGGCTTGCCGATAGAAGAAAATACGGGGCTTGACTTCCGTTCCACACATGAAGGCTATATGCATGCCTGTGGCCATGATATCCATATGGCGAATGCAATCGGTTTGCTTAAGCGGCTTATCGAAGACCCGATAAAGCAGGATGTGCTTGTGCTTTTCCAGCCAGCGGAGGAAGGGCCGGGCGGTGCTTTGCCTTTCAGGGAATGGCTGAAAAACGAGCGGCCGGATTTGTGGCCGGATGAAATCTACGCGATGCATATCGCACCTGAACTGCCTGTGGGGACGGTTTCAACAAAACCGGGAATGTTATTCGCCAATACATCTGAACTTTTTATAGATTTACATGGGAAAGGCGGCCATGCAGCATTTCCGCATTTGACGGAAGATATGGCAGTGGCGGGCGCATCACTGTTAATGCAGCTCCAGACGATTGTCAGCCGCAATATCAACCCGATGGATTCGGCGGTTTTGACGGTCGGCAAATTCACAGCCGGCACCGTCCAGAATATCATCGCTGAAAATGCACGATTGGAAGGCACTATCAGAACGTTGAATAATACATCTATGCTGAAAATGAAAGAACGCATAGAAGCCATTTGTAAAGCGATGGAAACGGGTTATAATTGCCATATTTCAATTGATTACGGAGCTTCTTATCGGGAAGTTGATAATTACGGGCGATTGGCTGAACAATTTCTGGAGTTTGCCTCATCGGCCGATGGCATCACAGCTGTCCGCGCAGATGCCGCGATGACCGGGGAAGATTTTGGCTATTTCACTGAGCAGATACCAGGTTTGATGTTTTGGGCGGGAGTGAATTCGGAATTCGGGCTTCATCATTCAAAAATTAATCCTGATGAAAAAATCCTTGATTTCATGCCTGGTTTCATACACCGTTATTTCAGTGAACAGTAGAAAGCGGACAGCATTATGCTGTCCGCTTTTTCTTTTTCCAGACTAAGGAACTATTTTACAGTTGATGCGTACTAATTAATAGAGAGAAAAGGGGGGACGGAATGAAAAGACCAATATCAATTTCATTCATGATTTTATCTGCATGGTTGCTGTTCAGCGCTTATCCGACACTCGCATCGGCCGAAGCTGATATTACGATTGATGCGGAAGCAGGATTCGAAAATAAAGTTAAATACAACAGGGGCGTCCCGTTGCAGATAACAGCTTCCAATAACGGCACGGCGTTTTCAGGAGACCTTGTCATTGATTATTCCGAAAGCTATAACATTGGAGCAGGATTAACTGTGCCCCTTGATTTAGCGGCTGGGGAAACCAAAACATTCAGCCTGTCGCTGCCGGGTATGATGGACAACAGTTATTCCGGCGGAGTGACAAATCAAACTATCTATGTTTATGAAGGCGGCTGGGAAAAAGGGGACGCAATCGATTTTCAGGGAAGTAAGTCCTTGCGTCCCAATTATTTCATGCCGGAGATCCCATTTGTCGCAACATTGACTGAAAACGCTGACCGGTTGCGCGGCATAGGTGAATATTTACCGGTGAACGGTGCGGATGCACAAGTATTCCATTTTAACTCGGATGGTGAAAATACTCTGCCTTCTGACCCGCTTGCCTTGGACACCTTGGATTATTTAATCATTGATGAATTTCCGTATAGTGATCTTTCCGCAGAAACGCAGCAAGCCGTTATGGTGTGGCTCGAGCAGGGAGGAGAAATCCTTGTAGGCGCTGACAGCAATTTAACGGCTGCTGCAGGCAATTTAACTGAACTGTTGCCAATGCAGCTCAATTCGTCAGAAGAGACGGACGTTCCAGGATTCAAGAATCCCATTCCGGTTTATCAGGCCGAAGTCGACGAGGATGCCCGTGTGTTGCTTGAGGGTGATGGGCAGATTCTGGCAGTAAAAAAAGATGTTGGTGCAGGAGCGATTATTCAAACTGCATTTTCACTGGGTGATGAGCCAGTCGTCTCACAGGATGGATATGAAGGGGTACTGGTGAATTTAGTTGACGCTGGCCAGAATTCATCTGCATTTCAGCAGGATCAGTCGATCAAAGAAAGAATGTCTTATGAAATCGGAATGGTCAATGAGTTATTTGAAAGTTTCGCTGTATCAAAAACGGCGATGTTCCTGATTATTCTTTTGTATATCATTATAGTTGTTCCAGTACTATATATCTTTCTTATTAAAAAAGACAAAAGGGAATATGCTTGGCTGGCAATCCCGGTGATCGCTGTTCTTGCGTCAATAGGGATTTTTGCAGCAGGCGCCAAAGACAGAATCGCAAATCCGCAAATCCAGCAAACCGGATTTTTTGAAGTGGATGGCGATGGCGGTCTGAATGGATATTACATGAGCACTTTATTATCGAACCGCAGCGGAGATTACCGATTCACCGCACCCGCCAATACGACAATGACTGCTACAACCGGTGACCAATTTTCATCGGCCAACACCCATCAAAATGCGATTTTGGAAAAAGGGGCGGCCGCCTCCACCTTGACGGTAAGAGATATGCGATATTGGTCGGTGGCATCAGTATTAGGAGAATCCTATATAAGCGGAAGCGGTCAGTTCGATATCCAGTTGGCAATGGAAAACGGAAATCTGACTGGCACGATAAAAAATTCATTCCCTTTCTCTGTTAAAGATGCAGCGGTCTGGACGGGCACGAGACTGATCTCATTAGGTGATTTCAATCCTGATGAAGAAAAGCAGATTGCTGAAACCATCCAGTCAGAATTACTGCAGCCCATTTCACCGATTGCCCAATATCAGATGCCGCAAAACATCTCCGGAAGCGGAGAAGAATTGATCGAAGCGAGAAAACAGAGTGCTTTGGCGATGTCATACGAGCATTTTGGCAAAGACGCTTCTACACCATATTTAATCGCTTATGCTGACACGGCAATTGCCCCCGTGAGCTTGGAAGATCAGGAGGCGAACATATCTGCGGTCCATCTGCTTGCGCAGAGTTTTGAACCGAAAATGAATTTTGGTGGCGAAGTTGCAATCAGTTCTGATAATTTCCGAATTGACGTTCAGCCTCAAAGCACAATGGGACATGTAGAAAAATATCCGGATAATCCTCATTTTTATGGCTTGGAACCCGGGGAATATCGGGTTTTATACAAGTTGCCGGATGCTTTAGCCGAACAGGATGCTGAATGGTCACGTTTCGTAACGCAATCAAGTGCGACAGATGTGGAATTTTCAATTTTACGGACAGATACCGGAGAATATGAATCTTTGGCTGCAGGTGCCAATGATTTATCAGAAAACAGCGGTGAATATATTTCAGCGGATGGAAACATTGAAATACGGATTATCAAAAATGAGCTGACCGGTTACTCGGAAATCACTGTACCGAAAATTGAACTGGAAGGAGTGATCGGCCAATGATCGAAATAAAGGGATTGACTAAAAAATATGGCTCCTTCTATGCGCTGAAAGATTTGAATCTGTCAATCGAAGAAGGAACTGTGTTCGGTTTTGTAGGCGCCAATGGCGCAGGAAAATCCACAACTTTTTCAATTTTGGCGACCCTGCTGCAGCCTACTTCCGGAGAAGCTTGGATCAATGGCATCAACATTTCACTTCATCCTCATGAAGTACGGAAGCAAATCGGCTATATGCCGGATTTCTTTGGAGTTTATGATCAGCTTAAGACAGAAGAATACCTCGATTTTTATGGGGCGAGCTATGGCTTGGACGCTGCGCAAAGAGCAGTATTGATTCCGAAATTGCTTGAATTGGTTAATTTATCCAGTAAGCGCAATGATTATGTGGATTTGTTATCGAGGGGGATGAAACAGAGGCTTTGCCTTGCCAGGGCTTTGATTCATGATCCAAAGGTTTTGATACTTGACGAACCGGCATCGGGTTTGGATCCCAGAGCAAGAGTCGAAATGAGGGAGATTCTAAGAGAGTTGAAAGCGATGGGCAAAACGATCCTGATTTCTTCCCACATCCTGCCTGAACTGGCTGAGATGTGCGATACTTTGGGCGTCATCGATTCAGGTGAACTGATTGCTCACGGTTCCGTTCAAAGCATTCAGGAAAAACTGCAAAGTGAAAAAGTCATAAGCGTCAAATTGACAGGAGATTATATTGAAGCGATCCGATTTTTTGAAAATGACCCGTTGGTTTCGCAAATCACCGAAATTCAGGACAAGGGCATTCTGCAGTTCCTGTATAAAGGGACAGAACATGACCAATTGGACCTGCTGCGGAAAGCGATGTCTGCAGGTTTGCCCATACTCGCATTTTCAGAAGAAGAAACAGATCTGGAAGATGTATTCATGGAAATTACGAAGGGAGCTGAAACCCTATGAAGGAGCTCCTGGCCAATCCAGTCCTGGTAAAGGAAATTAAATTACGATTCCGGAATATAAAGAGTTTTACGGGTCTTTTCTTTTATCTACTGATTATGGGGATTTTTGTCTTTGGTTTTATAAACCTGACCAGTTCAATTTCAGGCAGCGGCTTTTTCCGTCCTGAAGAAAGTTTTATGCTGTTCAGCATGCTGAGTTATATCCAGTTGGGGCTGATACTTTTCATTACGCCGGGTCTTACCGCTGGAACAGTCAGCAGCGAACGTGAAAAACAAACATTGAATATCCTGCTGACGACGGCACAAAGCAGCTTTCAAATCATATTCGGCAAGCTGCTGTCATCGATTGCATTTTTGCTGCTGCTTCTTGTGTCAGGGCTGCCTATCTATAGTATGGTGTTTTTATATGGAGGCGTGGCACCAAGCCAGATAGCAAGCATTTTTCTATTCTACTTTTTGACATTATTGGTCATCGGCGCTTTGGGTGTCATGTATTCAACATTGCTGCGCAGAACGATTGTCTCAATGATTTCGACTTATGGTACGATGATTTTCCTGACAGCGGTAACGGGATTTTTTCTGATTCTATCGGTTTCCCTTTCGTCAGCAACGATGGGGACTGGTGCTTCTCCGCTCAGTTATTTCTGGGCATGCATCAACCCGGCGGTGGTTCTGCTGACTTTGCTGGAACCCGGGTTCAGCGATGAAATTGCTCAAATGACGGGAATTCCGTTGCCTTTATGGGTCAGTTATTCGATTTTCTACACGCTGATTTTTGTAGGGGCGATATGGCTGTCAGTAACTAAATTGCGGGTGAATATGAATAAATACAGATAAGGAGGATGCATTATGGACAGCCAAAAAATCACTTTGTTCATCAAAAAGGCAAACCGGCGACTGAAACTGCAATATCTTATAAGAATCCTGCAGATTGCTTTGTGCTTCGGTCTGGCTTCTGCGTTATTGATCATGGTCGTTTCACGGCTGTCCGTTTTTCCTTATTATGAATTTTATGCATATATTGCAGCGGCCCTCACAACGCTTACAGTGGTGCTGGCCACTATATCTAAAATTCCGCGTCGTCAGCAGGCGATCAGTGAATTGGATCAATTCACTCCGCATAACCAATTGCTGACTTTGAGCCAACTGCCTTTGGGCAATCATTTGGCCGGAGACTTGGCGAAACGCACCGAAAAGGATATTCATCTAAGTTATCGATTATTTAAAGAAAAGAAAGATGAATGGTTTTCACCTAAATGGCTTTTGGCTATTTTCAGTCTGTTGATTTTGTTAGTGATTTCAGGATTGTTCCCTGCTTCTGCACAACTCGAAGCAAAAGATTTTGAGCGCGAGCAGGAGTTGGTGGAAGAAATGATTGAAAAGGTCGAGCAGCAAAAAGAATTGGCTGATTCACCAGAGCTTAAGCAGGACCTTGAATCTCTGGAGAAAAAGTTAAACGAAAGTGAAACACCGGAACAAGCTTTGCGTGAATTAGTGAAAAAACAAAAAGAATTAGCTTTGAAACAACGGGAGAAAGAGCAGGAAGACACAGTGCAGGCCACAGAAGAAGCGGAAGAACTTGGAGATGCTTCTCAGCAATTGGCTCAGCAAGCTGGAAATACGCAAACAGCTCTAAGCGAAATGGGAAAACCTGTAGCGTTTGATCTTCAGCAATCAATAGCCGCGAACAATCTTTCAGGAGAGCCGGAAGAAAGCTCCGGATCAGATGCGGATGGTGCAAATGGTGAAGCCGGAAGCGAAGATGCTGCATCAGGCGGCGAAACGGACGGGGAACAAGCTGAAGGGGCCGGAGGTGAAAATGCGGGAGATTCAAGCGAAGGAGACACTGCCGGTCAACAGGGCGGAGGCAGTGAATCCGAAGGCTCCGGTCAGGGCAGTGAAGGCAGTGAAAATTCTTCAGGAGATGGTGAAGAAGGATCTGGCGCAGGACAGGGTCAAGGCAGCGGTGCTGGCGAAGGATCGAATCCGGGTGCTGGAGCTGGAACTGGCCAGGGCAGCAGGGAAATGCTGAGCATCCCTTCAAGAATTGGCGGAAGTGGTGAAACAACCGTCGACAATGGGGAACTATCGGAAGGTGAAACAGGTTCCTTCGAAGAAGGAGCTGTGGATGCTGAGCGCGGAACTGTCCGTCCGTATAAGGAAGTGGTGGGTTCTTACAGCGATTCCTATTTTTCAAGCGCTAATCGCATGAAACTTCCTCCGGATCTTCAAAATATAATTGAACAATATTTTTCATCGATTGACGGTGAATAATCGAAAGCAGGGATGATGATGACAGTAACAGCGGAACAATTTACGGAAATGAGCTTGAAACTTCAACAGGTCAGAAAAGAAATCGGCCGCTTTATCGTCGGCCAGGAAGAAGCGGTCGAGTTTTCGCTTTACGCCATTCTTTCCGATGGCCACGCATTGCTGGAGGGATTGCCGGGTCTGGGCAAGACGATGCTCATCCGCACAATAGCGGAAGTGCTGGACCTTTCCTTTTCAAGAATCCAGTTCACGCCGGATTTGATGCCATCTGATATTACCGGCACCAGTTTGATTGAAAGAGATGCTGCCGGCAAGCAGCAATTCACTTTCCGTGAAGGGCCGATATTCAGTCAGATGGTGCTCGCTGACGAAATTAACCGGGCTACACCGAAAACACAAAGTGCGTTGCTGGAGGCGATGGGGGAAAAAACTGTCACTGTTCTTGGAGACACCAAAAATATGGCGCGGCCGTTTTTTGTGCTGGCTACCCAAAATCCGATAGAAATGGAAGGTACATACCCGCTTCCGGAAGCACAGATGGACCGTTTCCTATGCAAAATTAAAATTCCGTCGCCGTCACGCGAAGAGCTGGCACAGATTGTGCGGCGAACCACGGGCACGGAACAAATCCTATTGATCAAACAGATGGATGCCGAAGAGTTGATCGCCGCCCAGCAGCTTGCCAAAGAAGTTCTGATCGCTGATGACATTCTGATGGTTGCTGTGGATATTATTCAGAGTACAGATCCACTTCAGACTGAAATTGAAGATATTATCCGTTTTGTGCAATATGGCAGCGGTCCCCGAGGTCTGCAAAGTTTGATCAGAACTGCGAAGGCGCGCGCGTTGGCAGAAGGACGCTACCATGTTTCGATCGGCGATTTGAAATATGTCGCAAAACCGGTTTTGAGGCACAGGCTATTGCTTAATTATGAAGGTGAAGCTGAAGGGGCGGATATTGATCTTTTGATCGAGCAGGTGCTGGACGCTGCAGGGCGGGGAAGGAACCGATGAATTTCCTTCAATTGCCTGAGCACTGGGTGTCGCGTCTCGGCCGGCATTCGATTGCCACCAAATCAAAAATAAGAGGACATCATAAAGGTTCCAGCCGATCACGGCGATTCGGTTCATCGATGGATTTTTCCGATTTCAGGGAATACCATCCAGGCGATGACGTCCGCCATATTGACTGGAACGTTTATGCAAGGACAGAGAAGGTCTACATAAAACGCTTCCTGGATGAACAGGAAATGCGGGTACATATCATGGTTGACGGTTCCAAATCGATGAAAAGCAAATGGCTGTTTGCTAAACAGCTTGCTTTTTCACTGGGATCCATCGTGTTGTTGAACGATGACAAACTCACTTTTTCAATTGGCCAGGGAGAGCACCCACCGCTTAGAAGGAAAGGCAAGTCCGCACAAAAATTATTTAATCACTTTATTGCCACCTTGCCTGAAGCGAATGAAAAAAGATTTGCAGAAATCGCGGATTTAAACCAATCGAAAGATTCTACTGTATTATTCATTGTATCGGATGCCCTCGAACCGCTGGAAGAGTGGCAGCGGTTTTTCAGCAGAGCCGCTAAATACTCAAAAGATATCCGTTTTCTGCATCTATCCGATGAACAGGAACGACAGCCTTTATTCCAGGGAGATTTGCGCTTGATCGATGATGAAAGTTCAGATGCCTTCAATGTGACAATGTCAGCGCAAACGATAAATGATTACAACCGAAAAAGGTTGGAACACCTGGATGGCTTGCAGGTTCTATGTCGCAGATATGGAATTCAGTATATGGCGGTGCATATTGAAGATGGCATCCAGCATGTATTTTCACATCAATTGCTAAAACAAAAATGGATCAGGTGAGGTGAAGGGGAATGGGAATTTCAAACTTGGGGATGGTCTGGACGCTGGTTATGCCCATTGCTCTCATCGTCTACTATCTGTACCGGAAGAAATACAGAGACCAGCAAGTTTCTTCTATATTATATTGGCAGCAAGTGATGAAGGAGATGCAGGCATCGCCTTATCTGAAAAAATTGCAGCATCATGCCCTTTTTTATCTGCAGCTTGCAGCTCTTTTACTGCTTGTATTTGCCCTGCTTAATCCTTATTTCGAGTCGGACAGTCTCGAAGGAGGGGAATTCATCTTCGTCATCGATACATCTGCATCCATGCTGGCAGGCACACCCAGTCAGCTGGAATCACAAAAAGAGCTGATGAAAGAAATGGCTGGAAAGGCGGAAGGCAAACCGGTGACCATCATTAATGCGGGAACCACGCCGGAGATCCTTGCCAGTAAGGAACAATCGGCAGCGCGGCTGAATAGGGTCATCGATGCAATCGAGCTCGGCTACGAGTCACCTGAACTGGAGAAAACCCTGTTATTTGCTGAAACACTTACAAATAATGATTCAGCAGTAATCCATATCTTCACAGACTCTTTAGACAGGACCATCCTTTCCAATAAAACCGGAGCGGCTTATGTTGTTCATGCGAATAATGAAAAACCTTCCAATATCTCGATACGCCAATTCGGAGTGGCGGAAGGCGAAACAACGGACCGCGCCATTGTCCAGTTATTCAATGATAGTGCCGAAACGGTAACAGGCAGACTTGAGTTGGCCGGAGATGAGTTTAAAGAAATTGCAGATATTGAGCTGGCGCCGGGTGAAGAGCAATTAATCCCTTTTGAAAATTTACCGAAAATGGAAATTTGGCAGGCTGCACTGGATATAAATGATGAATACATATTGGATAACGAAGCATTTGCTTATATCAATAGGCCAACAGGTACCGTTATCATCGATAATGGGCTGCACGGACTCGTCGCGAGAGGACTGGAGTCGCTTGGTATTCAAGTAAATACTGCTGCAACAGATCAATTGACCAGTTTCACAGAAAGTCCTCTTGTGACAAATCAAAGCGATCTGGTTGAAGAGCCAGTACCTGTTTTATTGATTGGCAGGGATGATGAATCACCTGTGGAAACCACGGGATCTGTCGAAACTGTCGATCATCCTTTATTTGCGTATGCGCCAATGGAAGATGTTTTCGTCTCCCAAATCTATCCGGGATTTGATGGCTTCGAAACAGTGGCGACGGTAGGCGGGGAACCGTTCATACAACTGTCGCCTGAAGGGGATATCATCGTTCTCGCGGATATACAAGCGACAGATTGGCCGTTGAGTCCGTCATTCCCTCTATTTCTTTGGAGTGCAGTCGATGAATTGTCTGGCAGCGAAAATTATATTGGCACGTTCTCGCCTAAAGAACAGCGGGCAATTGCCTTGGCTTCTCCTTCGGGAGAATGGGAAATTTTTAAAGGGGATGAATATCAGTCTTCATACATCGAAGGGGAAGGCAGTTTTCAGGCGCCTGGAGAACCTGGAATATACCGTGCAGTCAGCGGTGATGAAACCAAAAATTTCATCGTACGATTAAACAATGAAGAAAAAAACCTGGCAGCTGGACAGAACTTTACAGCTGGAACACCGGTGGAATCGGGAAATACAATGCAGCTTTCACTGATTCCCGTGATTCTTTTGGTGATTTTGATGTTGATGCTGGTGGAATGGGAGGTGTACCGCCGTGGAACTTCGCTTGGATGAACCTTTCTGGCTGTTATTGCTCGCTCCTGCAGCGCTTTACTTATTTTTGACAGGATGGAAGCATTATGGGAATGCCAATGCACTTTTCCGAACATCGTTCATACTCAGATTGCTCAGCGTATTTTTATTGGTAACCGCTTTAGCATCACCGGTTATTCATCAGCCTATCGAAGATGAGCAGATCCTCTTTCTATGGGATCGCTCCTCATCAATGTCACAGGCTGAAAATGGAATAGAAGAACAGCTGAATCGGGCATTGGCTGATAAAGGCATTAATCAATCTGCCGGCGTATTCACTTTTGCTGAAGATTTTCAATCATTGATGCGTTTATCATCTGATCCAGGCGGCCTCCCTGCTGAAATGACGGCCAATAGAGCGGAGCATACCAATATTGCTCAGGCGTTGGAACTGGCGGCAAACACCGGAGATATCGATAGGGCTACAAGACTTGTCCTGTTAAGTGATGGCAATGAAACCCGGTCATCCGCACTTGAAAGTATTGATCGCATCAATGGTGAACGGGTGACAATCGATGTCCTTCCGATAGAACCGCCTGCAGGCAATGAAGCGGCGTTAACGGAATTCACGACACCTGCCCAGGCATTTCTTGGAGAAGAGCTGGATTTCAGCATGATAATCGAAGCAGACCAACAGAGCGAAGGGGAACTGATCCTGTCCGCCAACGATGTGGAAATAGAACGGATACCAGTGACTTTAGAAGAAGGCAGAAATATCCTGTCACATAAATATGCGGTACAAAGTGAAGGGCTGCTGAAATTCGAAGCGGCAATTGAAATAGGTGGAGACGGATTTCTTCAGAACAATCGATTGACGAGTTTCACAGAAGTGGAAGGGCCGCCGGAAATATTGATTGTCAGCAATGAAGGCACAAGTTCGGTGACGGGTTTATTGGATGCTGAAAATTTGAATTTAGTGGAAACATCACCTGCCGGACTGCCGCAAAACTTGTCTTCGATTCTGGCTTATGACGCGATCATTTTTGACAATGTGTCCGGCACCGAGGTCGGGGAACAGACTATGGCCGTCATCGAGCAGGCAGTCAAAGAGTTCGGCATGGGCTTCATGATGGTCGGAGGCGACCGGAGTTTCGGGCTTGGCGGTTATTTCAAAACACCGATTGAAGAACTTCTGCCGGTTGAAATGGAAGTGAAAGGGAAGCATGAGCTGCCATCACTTGGCTTGGTGATCGTGATGGACCGCTCCGGCAGTATGGCCGGCCAAAAGATGGAATTAGCGAAGGAAGCCGCTGCCCGTTCAGTAGAGTTATTGAGGGAAGATGATGTGGTCGGAGTCATCGCCTTTGATGATAAACCATGGGAAATCGTTCCGACCGGGAAACTGGATGACCGCCAGCAGGCGATAGATGACATTCTCACAGTAGCGCCTGGCGGCGGAACGGAAATCTATTCTTCGCTGGCTGAAGCATATGGTCAGTTGGAAGAATTGGATCTTCAGCGAAAGCATATTATTCTGTTGACGGACGGCCAATCAGCTACTCAAAATGATTATTACAGTCTGATTGATGAAGGCTCAGACAATAACATCACCCTTTCGACTGTCGCTGTCGGACAGGATGCGGACAGGGCTTTGCTTGAATCATTGGCAGACAGCGGCAGTGGAAGGTTCTACGATGTTACCGATGCGTCAACGATTCCGGCAATCCTGTCGCGTGAGACCATTATGATGTCTCGCACTTACATTGTGGATGAACCTTTTTATCCTTTGATTTATGACAGCGCATGGAGCCCTTTATTCGCTGAAGGAATTCCACAGATGAACAGCTATATAGCGACTACTGCCAAAGATACGGCCAGAGTTGCAGCGGAGAGTGAACAAGGGGATCCTATTCTGGCGGAATGGAATTATGGTCTTGGAAAAGCGCTGGCATTCACTTCCGGCAGTGGAGCATGGAGCGGCGAATTTCAAAAATGGGGCAATTGGCCGGCATTTTGGAACCGCAGCATATCCAGGATCCTGCCATCCTTTGATGAAGCGCCATTTGCCATCACCCGCAAAGAGCAAGGCATTTATAAAATTGAAGACCCAAGCCAATCTTCGGCTATTTTAAATGTGGCTGTCATCAACGAGGCAGGGGAAGAAATTGAAGTTCAGACGGAACCTGTAGCGCCTGGTGTCATCGATGTCTATATGGAAGAAGAACCCGGTCTTGTATTTTTCAGTGTTTCCAATGAAACCGGAGCGGCTTACCGGAGCGGCCTTACCATTCCTTATGGTGAGGAGTACCGCAGTGAACCGGCGGATGTGGAGCTATTATCCGCAATTGCGGAAAGAAGCGGCGGTCAGGTTCTGGAATCTTTGGATGATGCTTTCAGAGATATTCCTTATAGCAGCTCATCCATGCAATCCATTACACTGCCGCTGATTCTTTTGGCCATGCTGCTGTTTTTCACGGATATCACAATTCGCCGGTTCGGATTGAGAATGCCGGCGCTGCCTAAAAAAGCGCCAATAAAATCAGATTCCAATGCCAATGACGGCATTGAGCATTTATTGAAAGCCAAGCAACGGAACAGCAAATAAATAACTGGCAGGAATTTATTCGGTGTGGATTGAACAATTTCCTGCAATAGCTCGTGTACTACTGTGAATGACAAATTTATTCATTAGGGTGATAAGACGATGATAGGGATATGTATTGCGACAAATTGGGAATTTGAAGCGACATTGGAATACTTTAACGTAAAAGAAAACGAACGTTTCGGCTATCCTTACGGTGAGTATTTTATGAGGACGATTAATGACGCTGAACTGGTTTTCTATAGCAGCGGGATAAGAAAAGTAAACGGTGTCGGTGGTACACAGTATATGATTTCTGAATTTAAATTAACTAAAGTGATTGTTGCCGGGACATGTGCCGGAATAGATGACCAGTTCAGTAATTTAGATATTTTCGTCCCCAATCGGGCAGTTCAATATGACTGTACAGTAAAAGAGATTGAGCCGCTTATCAAACCATCATTCATAGTTGATATCACTTTAACTGAATACGGTAATGATTTTCATACTGGAACAATTGCCACCGCCGATAAAGCAGTTGTGATGTGGAAGGATTATCTAGAGCTGAAAGAAAACGATATTACCATTGCTGATACAGAAGCGGGCGCCATTGCTTATATCTGCAGGAAAAATAATATTGAGTGCATCATCATCAAAGGGATATCCGATTTTCCGACAGATGAAAGAAACGGAGACAAAGTTGAATCGAACATGGAACAAATCAGTGTTTACCTGGAGAACACACCAAAAGTCATGCGCAAAATTTATGATGGATACCTAAAAAGATTTATCTGATGGAGTTCAAACTGATCTCGTGATGTAAAAGTTGGAAGAACAAAAGAGAATAATAAAAAGCAAAAAGACCGACTGATTGAAAGTCGGTCTTTTTATACGTTTCAGTATGTGAATAACTAAAGCAGTGTAATTAAACGGTTAACCTTTTTGAATTTCACCTTTACCTGCAGGTGCGACTGAGCGTGTTTCCTGAAGCAGCTGCTGCTTTTTGGCAGACCAGCTGGAAGCGATGAAGAAACAGATCAGCAGGATGGCGGTTCCTACTATATAAGGATAGATCATATTGATATCGAACAGGATACCAGCTAAAGCGGGACCGATCATATTGCCGAGACTCATATAGGCATTGTTCATCCCCGCAGCGTACCCTTGCTGATCACCGGCCAGTTTGGAAATCAGCGTATTGATCGCCGGACGGAGCAGCGAAGCAGCAGTGAAGAATACAGCTGAAACGAGCAGGATGGTCCAGAATGTATTGACGAATAGGATGCCGATCATGGCAGCTGCCGAAACGAGCAGGTTAACCAGAATTACATTCATCTCACCATAGCGTTTGAACAGGCGGTCAATTACAAATGTCTGGATGATGACGCCGACAAAACCGCCGACTGTAATGAGGATTGAAATTTCTTTTGGTGTAAAGCCGTGTTCCTTATCAACATATAATGCGATAGTCGACTGGAAATTCGATAAACCGAATGCAAAGATGAACATGACAAGCAGCATGACGAAATAAGGCATATATACTGAACGCTTCATCTGCTGCCAGAGGTTCTCCTTTTTATTCTCTGCCTGCTGGATGGTCGGTGCGACATCCGGCAATGCAATATAGGACATGATAGCCGCTAATGTAGCGACAAGTGCTGCAATATAGAATGGGAATTGCAGGCTGACTTCTGCAAGGAAACCACCGAAACCTGGCCCGATCATGAAGCCGAGTGACATGGATGCACCGAGCAGCCCCATCCCTTTGCCGCGTTCTTCGTAAGTTGTTATGTCAGCGACAAAGGCCATCATCGGAGGAATCAGGAAAGCCGCTCCCAGACCGCTGAAGAATCTGGCCAGATACAGCACCCACAGTTCGGTGGCCAAACCGAAAACAAGCTGTGACATGCCAAAAACGACAAGGCCAAAAATGATTAATTTTTTTCTTCCATATTTATCGGACAATTGGCCGGAAAGGGGGGAGAATAAGAATTGCGCAAAGGCGAAAGTGGCGATTAATGTCCCTAGCACCTGTCCGGCGACTCCGAACGTATCCAGATAAGCCGGCATGATCGGAATGATCAGCCCGATGCCGCTCATAGCGATGAACATATTGAACATGAGGATATATAATGCGAATTTATTTGATTTTACTGCCATAGGGCGTCCTTCTTTCATTTATTACTTCGTGTGGCTAAATGTCGTTTTATTAACTTTGTTACTATACCCCATTTCTATAGAAAATAACAGGGAATGACACCGGCAAAAAGCATTTTTGCCGGTGTCATTTGCGACGAAGCTAGCGCAGCGATGCAACGCCCTTTCATGTCTCGAAGCTAGCGCAGCGATGCAGAGACAGGAGCAGGGGGTTGAGGATAAGTAAGAGTTAAAGAATTTTTATTCGCTTAGATAAAGTTAGTATAATCAGCAGGCAAAAAGCATTTTTGCCGGTGGCATTTGCGACGAAGCCAGCGCAGCGATGCAGTGCTGATCAAATTCAATAAAAAAATGAGCCGGGCAAAAAATCTTTTGCCCGGCTCATTGTCAATCATTTTTCCATATCCATTTTAAACTCTAAAAACAATTCATTATATACACCGAGCATTTCAAGTCCAAGGTTTTCATATACTTCCAGCCGTTCACGCATCTCTTCTGTCGGATAGAAGCGTTCATCGCCTGTAACTTCAGGATCCATCAACTCCAAAGCTGCCTGATTCGGTGTGGAATAGCCGACATAATCTGCGTTTTGCGCAGCGACTTCTGCATCCAGCATGAAGTTGATGAATTCATGTGCACCGTCGACATTGTCGGCGGTTTTCGGGATGATCATGTTATCGAACCACAGATTCGATCCTTCTTCAGGCACCGAATAATCGATGTTTTCATTGATCCACATCATGTCAGCAGCCTGACCAGACCAAGTGAGCGCGACAGCGGCTTCTTCCCGACGCATCATCTCGACTATTTCATCGCCGATGATCGCTTTTACGTTCGGTCCCAAAGTTTTCAGCTTGTCAGTGGCTTCACGTAATTCGTTCATATCGGTCGAGTTCAGTGAATAGCCGAGACTGTTCAAGCCCATGCCGATGACTTCACGGGCTGAATCCACCAGGATCACTTCCTGTTCAAGCGTTGGATCCCAAAGGTCGTCCCAGCTCTCGAATGTCTGTCCGTCGAGCAGGGATGGGTTGAAGGCGATGCCAACCGTTCCCCAGAAATAAGGGATGGAATATTCATTGCCTGGATCAAATGACAGATCTAAGAAATAGGGGTCGATATTTTCGAGATTCGTTATCTTGTTCAAGTCGATCGGGTGGAGCAGATCCGATTCTTTCATCTTCTCGATTGCATATTCAGAAGGCATGGCCACGTCATAAGTGGTGCCGCCTTGTTCGATTTTGGTCATCATTGCTTCATTCGAGTCGAATGTTTCGTAAATGACGGTGATGCCGGTTTCTTCTTCAAATTGGCTTACGAGTTCAGGATCGATATATTCTCCCCAGTTATAGACGTTGATGGTACCGCCGCCTCCGGCGGAAGAAGTGTCTTCAAGCAATGAAACAATGTACATCAAAACACCGGAAATGACGATGATCGCCAGACTTGCGCGTATGAGATCTTTCATGGTCAGTTGCCTCCTCCTGGTGGTCGGATGGTCAGCCGTGTCCGATTATTAAAGAAGTAATAACCGAGGACAAGGCCAAGGGTCACAAGGAAAATCAAAGCGGAAAGCGCATTGATGGTCAGTGTGATGCCAGCCCGGGCCATCGAATAGATTTCAACGGATAATGTGGCAAATCCGTTTCCGGTTACAAAAAATGTGACGGCAAAATCATCCAGTGAATAGGTCAGCGCCAAAAAGAAACCTGCGAATATGCCGGGTTTGATATACGGCAGAATGACGCGTGTCAGAATATCCCTTTTCGAAGCACCGAGATCAGTCGCTGCATCAATCAGTGAATCGCTCATTTCCATCAGCTTCGGCAGCACCATGATGACGACTATAGGAATACTGAATGCGATATGGGAAATCAGGACGGATGCAAAACCGAGCTTGATGCCGATCATCGTGAACAGGATCAGGAATGAAGCACCGATGATGACGTCAGGACTGACGATCAGAATCGTATTTAATGATAAAACGGCATTGCGCATTTTGCGGTTGCGGATAAAGACGATGCCGATAGCACCCAAAACGCCGATGGCAGTTGATATCAATGCAGAAAGCAATGCGACAATCACTGTGTTCAGCACGATGACAATAAGGCGTGTATCGTTGAATACGGCAGCGTAATGTTCCAGCGTAAAACCTTCGAAACTCGACATCGTGCCGCCGCTGTTGAATGAATAGAAAATCAGGTAAAAAATTGGCGCATAAAGGATGATAAAGACAATGGATAAATAGATTCGTGCTGTCTTACTTAATTTTTCCATTGAGCGTACCTCCTTTTTCACCGGTGACCATCATGATGATGATCATGAACAGGATCAGGAAAACAGCTATGGTCGAACCCATGCCCCAGTTTTGGGTCACGAGAAATTGCTGTTCGATCGCTGTTCCGAGTGTAATGACTTTATTGCCTGCGATAAGCCGTGTGATGACAAACAGCGACAGCGCAGGGATGAATACAACCTGGATGCCCGCTTTAACGCCATTGATGGCCAGTGGAAAGATGACACGCGTAAAAGTGGTCCAGGATGAGGCGCCGAGGTCCCGGGATGCATCGATCAACGCCGGATTGATGCGATCGAGTGAATTGAATATCGGCAGCACCATGAACGGTATGAAAATATAAACAGATACAAAGATGAAACTGAAATCAGTAAACAGGATCTGCAGCCGTTCAGAGCCGATTGATGCCAATAGATTATTGGCAGGGCCATATAAGCCGAAGATCCCGATGAATGCGTAAGCCTTCAATAGCAGGTTGATCCATGAAGGGATGATGATCAACAGCAGCCATAATTGTTTATGTTTGGTCTTAGTCAGCCAATAAGCCGTCGGATATGCCACCAAAAGGGAAATTAGCGTGATCAGGAAAGCATACCAGAACGAACTTAAAGTCAGCCGAAGATAGACGGAAGAAAAGAAGTTTTTATAATTATCGAGTGTCAGGTTGCCGGCAATATCGAAAAATGAGAAATACAGGACAAGCGCAATCGGCGCAATGACAAAAAGTACAATCCATAAATAATACGGAATCAGATAGAAAGGATTAGTCCGGTTATTTTTCATAGCCTGCTGCTCCATATGCTTCGAGTCGGGCATCGAAAGCCTCTTCAGATTCATTCAGGCGCATGACATGGATGGCTTCGGGTTCGAAGTCAAGACCGATTTTAGATTCGACTTCCACTTTCTTAGTGGAGTGTACCAGCCATTCATTGCCCACTTCATCAATAGTGGCGATTTCATAATGGACACCACGGAATAGCTGGCTGTCCACTGTCACTGTAATTTTCCCTCTATCAAGGCGGGTGATATGCAAGTCTTCTGGGCGTATGACAATCTCGACTTTCTCATTTTTATTCAAGCCTTTATCGACACATTCGAACTCCTGGTTGGCAAATCGGACACGGTAATCATCGATCATGATGGCATCGACGATATTCGATTCTCCGATGAAATCCGCCACAAAACGATTGATGGGCTCGTCGTAAATATCCATTGGGGTCCCGCTTTGCTGGATTTCTCCGGCATTCATGACAAAAATCTCGTCAGACATCGCAAGCGCTTCTTCCTGGTCATGGGTGACAAACACGAATGTCTTTCCGAGTCGCTGCTGTAATTCGCGGAGTTCGTACTGCATTTCTGTCCGCAGTTTCAAATCCAGGGCAGACAACGGCTCATCTAGGAGGATGACTTCCGGATCATTGACGATGGCGCGTGCAATTGCAACGCGCTGTCGCTGGCCGCCTGACATTTCATCGATATTGCGTTTTTCGTAACCGTGCAAATTAACGAACTCAAGAGCTTCAAGAACGCGCTGTTCGATTTCCGCTTTTTTCAATTTTTTAATGCGGAGCCCGAAAGCCACATTTTCAAAAACATTCAAATGGGGAAAGAGGGCATAATCCTGGAATACTGTATTCACTTGCCGTTCATTGGCGGGGAAGTCATTGACGATTTCACCTTCGATATAAATATCACCTTTAGACGGTTTGATGAATCCGGCGATCAGGCGCAGGATAGTCGTCTTGCCGCATCCTGACGGCCCAAGCAGCGTGTAGAACTTTCCTCGCTGCAGCTCAAAGCTGATATTACTCAGTACATTGCCTGCACCTTCATATGTTTGTGTAACATTTTCAAAACGGATGATAGAATCTCCGGACATTTAATTACCTCCTGAATTATAGATAAGAGTGGGTAGCACTGATGATCATTTCACATTTGCCTGTTCCGGCATTGACTAATTGATGGTGCTGGGAAGCTTCGTAATAAATGGAATCGCCGGCGACTGCTATATATTCTTCTTCACCCAGCACAAGGCGTACTTTGCCTTCAAGCACATAAATGAAAGTTTCGGCTTGGGAAGGTTCGAATCTTTTATACTGGCCGCTTTCAAACAGTGTAAGATAGATGGGTTCCATTTCCTTCTTATAGGAAGTTGGGATTAGCCAGTCCACTTCATAGCCAGCCTCTTCATCCTTATGCACACGGTGGTCTTTCGATGAGTAGATGACCTGCGGCGAATCGGCGTCATCAAAAAACTCTTTTGGCGTCGTCCCTAAAACTTCGAGCAAGGTAAAAAAAGTTTCAATGGAAGGCGAGTTCATATCACGTTCCAGCTGTGAGATGAAACCTTTGCTTAAGTCTGTGCGTTCACCTAATTCTTCCTGGGTCAATCCGTTTTTTAGACGAAGACTTTTAATTTTTGTACCGATCTCCATATGGCTCCTCCCTTAAATGAGGCAGATTGTTAAGTTTATTTTCAGCAAACTTTCGAGTTTGAAAGTTTAGTAATAATATACTTACAGTTTACTATTAGCGCTTAGAAAAACGCAATAATTTTTAACGGAAATCAAGTGAAATTTATTTAAAATAATTGGTTCATTTCTATT
>NZ_PJBO01000005.1:0-70924 GCF_002836425.1 Planomicrobium sp. MB-3u-38
AATGAAATTAATATAATCAATAACTGTTATAGGTGGTATCTATATCATGAATTTGGACTTATATCGTGTGTTTTATGTAACGGCAATGGAAAAAAACTTCAGTAAAGCCGCAAAAAAGTTATATATTACACAACCAAGCGTTAGTCATTCAATTAAACAATTAGAAGAAAGACTAGGAGTACAATTATTTCTAAGAACTTCAAAGGGAGTAATAATAACAAATGAGGGGAAAACGTTATTTGATTATATTCAGCAAGCTTTTGGATTAATTGATAATGCAGAACGCAAGATTTCCGAGTTGGAAAATTTAGAAAGTGGTCATGTCACAATCGGAGGTAGTGATTCAACATGCAAACATTATTTGCTACCTTATGTACAGACATTTCAAGACATTTTTCCAAAACTACAGATCAAACTTCAACATGGGTCAACACCCAACATTTTAGACAAATTAACAAACGGACTTATTGATATTGGCATCATTCACATGCCAATTAATCAAAGTCAAATACAACTAACGGAATTCTTAAGCATTAACAGCACCTTTATAGTAGGAAAGAAATATAAAGATTTGGCTAATAAAACTATTTCTCTAGAAGAGATGCTAAATTATCCTATTATCTCTTTTTCGAAAACAAGTAGTTCAAGAAGGTTCCTTAATCAGTTATTTCAAAAACAAGGGCTTAGTGTACAGCCTGACATTGAAGTAGGAAGTGTAGAATTGCTAATTGAATGTGCAAAAATTGGAATGGGGATTGCATTTGTCACTAAGGAATTAGTTTCGAAGGAGTTATCAGAGGGTGAATTAATTGAAGTTCATTTAAATGAAAAACTAGAAAAGAGGAAGATTGGATTAGTAACTAAAAAAGATATTCCTTTATCAGTCGCAGCAGATCAGTTTTTTAAACATTTAACCAATAACGATTAAAATAAAATATTGGAAAGGAAAACTATAGTTTTTGGATTTCCCTTATTCGATCCTTCTTCAACTCTTGCCGTTAGTAAAACAATAGAACTCCCTAAAACGGACGTTTATGGAACTAAAAATAATTTTGTCAGAAAACAACCTGTTACTTCTACTGATATTTTTCACTGATTTTAACCGTTATCTTGCACCTAAAAGTGTACGTATATTAACGAACGTTCGTAACAAGTATTAGGACTTTTACGAACGCTTTTTCTTAAACTGTTAGTTTATTTCTGTTCTGTAATTAAAAGGTAGAATTATCTAACCTTCAATTTCAGTAAGATTAGTTTTAAATGACAAGAACTTCTCAGATAAGGTAATACTTTCTCTGAGAAGTTCTTTATGTATGAGTGCATTTGAATTTCTATACTATTTTAGGCTGTTTATAATTAATTGTTCATAAAATTGATTTGCCGCGATAGAAAGAGGAACTTCTTTTCTTGTGGCTATCCCAATCTTTCTGTTTTTTATAGGGAAATCCACCGCTATTTCATGTAACTCGCCTTTCATCAGCTCTTTTGAAATCAATTCTTTTGTGGCAAAGGCAATACCCATTCCGTTCTTCGCAAATTCAATTAGCAATTCAACACTTCCAACTTCAATATCAGGGGTTACCGAGAGGTTTTTTTCTTGCAGTACCTGATTTAAAAATTGTCTGGAACTGCTAGATTCTGAAAACGAGATGATCGGATGATTGATCAATTCCTTAACAGTTAACTTCTTATCTGCTAAATACTGATATTTACCGCCAGCGACAAAAATACTTTCTATGCTCCGGAAATCAGTGACATGTAAGCGACTTTGATCTACCGGCAAATGGACAATTCCGATATCAATATGTCCATTTACTAATTTATCGAGAATCTGAGGTGTTGAACCGAGCTGGATTTTAATTTTAATGTCTGGATAGCTGTGTTGAAAAGTCTGTATATAGGGGAGCAGAAAATGCTTGAACGTTGAATCACTGCCCCCTAGAACGACTTGACCTTTTTCAAAGTTCTTTAAATCAGAAACTGCCTGCTCTGCTCGGTTAATTAATCCGAATACCTCACTAACATAGTCAAATAGAACTTCACCTTCTTTTGTAATTATGACCCCTTTTGAGGTTCTTCTAAATAAGCGAACGCCAAGTTTATCTTCCAATTGTTTAATTGAATGACTAACGCTTGGTTGCGTGATATATAGCGTTTGTGCAGCTCTGCTGAAATTTTTTTCTAAAGCAACGGTATGAAATACCCGGTATAAATCTAGACTTATGATATAAATTCCTCCTATACCTGTTGGTGTTTCTATTGATTTTCATTATATAGCAATCACACTTACAATGAATATAGAGAAAGCGGAAGGAGTGAGTGGAATTGGCAGAAAACATACAGGACTCAAAAGCGAGGAGTCCTTGGACTCCTTTGAAAAATGTCAGTAAAGTCATTGTGTCACCAAACAAAAATTTGATTGAGGGTTCTATCACCGTCCCGGGAAGCAAAAGTCTAACGAATCGAGCACTCATCTTGGCTGCATTGGCCAATGGCAAATCGGAGATATCTGGAATTTTGAAAAGTGATGATTCCTATTGGTGTATAGATGCTTTGCGAAAATTAGGGGTAGCCATAGAAGTAGAGGAAGACCGAGTTCTTGTTAACGGCAAAGGCGGATCATGGGACTCAGCGAAACTCTATATTGGCGCTGCTGGCACCGTTGCGCGGTTCCTTCCTGGCGCCTTGGCCGTCTCAGGGAAAGGTGTATGGGAAGTAGAAGCAAGCCATAGTATGAGCAAACGCCCCATCGCACCGCTTATGGATGCATTAAAGGAACTAGGTGCTGATGTCCAATATGCAAGCAATGAAGGCCATTATCCATTGGTAATCCAAGGGAAGGAATTGGTCGGGGGCGAGGTCAGCATGTCGGGTAACACCTCAAGCCAATTCATCAGTGGACTGTTGATGGCAGGTCCTTCCTTTAAAGCTCCGCTGACAGTGACAATTGAAGATCATATCGTTCAGCACGCTTATGTGTTTTTGACACTGGAACTCATGGAGAAGTTTGGGGCGAATACCCACTATGACAGCAGCTTATCGAAAATAGTCATTGAACCCGGTCAATACACACCGCAGAATATTGATTTAGAAGCAGACGCATCTACTGCCTGCTATTTTCTTGCTCTTGCTGCAGTGACGAACGGCAAAATCCGGATTGATAATCTAACAAGCGATACAAGACAACCTGATATAAAAATGCTTGAAGTATTTGAGAGAATGGGCTGCCGGGTGATCCGTGGTGACTCGTTCATTGAATTGGCAGGAACAGAACAGTTAAGAGGGGGCTTTGAACTTTCTATGCGAGAGATGTCGGATCAAACCTTGACGCTTGCTTCCATTGCGGCTTTTGCGGATGGACCGATCACTATTAGGGAGGTAAAGCATATTCGTCACCATGAATCCGACCGGATAAGTGCGATTTGCCAATCTCTCAGCAAATTAGGAATCAAAGTCGAGGAGTTCGAAGACGGTTTGACAGTGTATCCAAGTACTCCAGTTCCAGCTACATTAGACACTTATGATGACCATCGGGTTGCAATGTCTCTGGCTTTGATTGGATCAAGAGTTGCTGGGATTGAATTGAATGATCCTGGCTGCGTTTCGAAGACTTGTCCGCAGTACTTTGAAATGCTCGAAAGCCTAAATCTGAATATCCAGCGAAGTTAACAATTCCGCAACAAGATCTAGTAACGGATAACAAGAGAAGTTAAACGCTCTTAAAGTCGTAAAGTGAATAAGTATATATAAACATTTAACAGTAGAGGCTAAAATGCCTCTTTTTTTCTATGCAAATATAACTTAGTCTAAATCACTTCACATTCAATTCTTTTATATTTATTGGCTTTCATATAAAAATCAATAAACTTATAGTTGCTAGCAAAAATGTTATATAGAAATCTAATCCATAAGGTTTTCATGTCTGAATTTCAAAATTGTGAAGGTTTACATATCATAAGGTTATCGGAAGTGAAGAAGCTATATATCGGCTTCTTCTTTTTTTATGTAAGAATTTAAAAAGATTATATTGTCTTTGACTGATCTAAGCCAGGTTAACTTTACTGGCTTATTAACGAATCCAGAAATTAGAAAATTCACCATTGAAGAAGATGAATTTCTTTATAATGAAATTAATGCGAAAAAGTTAAAACTATTTTTGCCAATACTACGAATATATATTATGAAGAGACGAAAGCGATGTGAGGTAACAAGTGGATTTGGAAAAGCGGTGGATACGTCGTGTGCAGCGATCCGCGCATGAAGACAGTGCGAATCATTTAGTGAAGCACTATTATAAAGAAATTTACGCCTTCGTCTACAAACAAATAATCGACGAACAATTGGCTCTGGATTTAACGCAGGAAGTGTTCATCCGCATGCTGCAGTCCATCGGAAGTTTTGATGCGAAGAAAGCTTCTTTTCGCACCTGGCTTTACCGCATTGCCACTAATCATTGCATCGATTATTTCCGTTCGAAAGGTTACCGGACAAAAAAACAAACCGAATACATAGAAGAGCAGGATATAGAAAGTGCAGAAAACATCCTTCAGGATATTACAAAAAAAGAACAGATGCGGGAATTGCAAGCCAGTCTTACGCTTTGCGATCAAACAGCGCAACACATCGTTCGCTATAAACTATTTTTAGATCAAACCTTTGCAGAAATTGCGGTCAATCTGCAATTGCCGGAATCAACAGTTAAAACAAAGTATTATAAAACCATTCGCTTTATACGGAAAGAAATGGAGGAGAAGCGACATGTCGAAAGATAATTGGGATTTGCCATATCCGGATGAACAGGAAATCGACCGGCAGGCTGCCATGATAGTGAAGCAAGCCTTTCCGGATAAACGATACTTTCTAAAGGAGATGCAGGATTTCAAGGGACAAATGGGTTGGATGTATGTGCTTCCGAACCGCAGTGAAATAGCATTCAGCAGCCTCGTCTTGATTGTCTCGATTTTTTGCATATGGCTCATTACTACAACGGACAAAACGATTTCTCCATTTCTCTATGGATATGTCTTTCTTATAGCGCCTATTTCGCTGATTCTCCAGACTGCCTATGCTTTTTATGAAAAGTGGGAGAAACAGACATTTGAACTGGAAATGACCATGAAGGTTACGATTTTTCAGCTGATAGCGGTGCGAGTATTGGCATTCAGCGGAATTTCACTTTTCACTAATATGACGGCAACATTTATCTTGGTAATGAATTTCGAAGTGGAGTTCCTGCGTATTTGGCTGATTTCACTTACAGGCCTATTCGCTTTTGCGTCCGGATTGCTGTGGTTTATTGCAAAAGGGAATGTGTGGAAGAGATCACTGACTTATATGGCAGGTTGGGTTGCAATAAACAGCGCCTGGCTGTTCATGATGAAAGATTCCTATTTGCGGATCGTCTTTCATCTTCCACTTATCGTTTACACAGGCATTTTGCTTGTTATAATTGGAATCTTTATCATGGCATTCAAAAAAGCGTTTACAAGGAAACAGGAGGGATTATGGACATGCTGACAATCAGTGAAGTGGGCAAAGAATATGGGGATTTTACAGCTTTACAGAAGATGAACCTTCAATTGGAAAACGGCATCTATGGACTACTTGCGCCAAACGGAGCAGGCAAGACAACACTCATCAAAATGCTGGTGACGCTGATAAAGCCGACAAGCGGTGAAATCCTCTACAACGGCAAACCCATTGATTTACTTGGAGAATCTTACCGCGAAATGATCGGTTATCTGCCACAGCATTTTGGATACTACAAGCATTTCTCGCCTAAGAAATATCTGCGCTATCTGGCGGCTTTAAAAGGAATGGAAAAGGCCAAAGTGGACCAGCGCATTGAGGAAGTGCTGGAAATGGTGGCACTCAGCGATGTAAAGGATAAAAAGATGCGGAAGTTTTCGGGTGGCATGATTCAGCGAGTCGGGATAGCGCAGGCGTTGCTGGGAAATCCGAAGATATTAATCTTGGATGAGCCGACAGCGGGACTCGATCCGAAAGAACGCGCACGTTTTCGCCACCTCCTATCCGATTTGGCCCGCGAGCGAATCATCTTGATTTCGACGCATATCGTGTCAGATATCGAATCTATCGCAAATGAAATTGTGATGATCCGTGACCAGACACTTCTTTATAAAGGGGATATCACTACGATTTGTAATGGCCTGCATGGACAAATCTTTGAGATGACTATGCCTCATAAGGATTTCGCAGAATTCCGAAAGCGCTATCTGACCCTTGAAGAAAAGCAGGAACAAGGACAGATGCTTGTGCGCTTCTATTCACCTGAACGGAAAGATGCCAAATGGAAACCAGTTGTGCCGGAGCTGGAAGATGTGTTTTTAATCGAGTATGCGAACGAAAGCGCAATCAGGTGATGAAATGAGAATTACTTGGTATGAAATGAAAAAAGCCCTCACTTCACCGATCATTGTCATTTTACTCATACTGTTTATTGCATTCAATGCGTTTCAAGTGATCAGCCAGTCCTATGCGAAAGGGGAACTAAAAGTCGTAAACGATATTGCGATTACATATGGAAATGCCATTACTGAAGATAGTTTAGAGCGGATGCAGGAAAATATGCAGGAGGATGTAAAACAACTTGGTGCAGAACAGGGTTTTCAGACTTACTTAGAAGAAATGACGTTTGAAAAATATGAAGAGGCAAGTTATAAAGAACAAAAAGCGATTGATCAATTGAGTTTGAAAAGTATGTACTACGGGTTGGGAACAGGCTTGGAAGCCCGGTATACAGGCATTAACATGGATGATTTAAGAGAAGGTTTGTTTGCAGCATCAACAATGGATGGCCAGCTGGCTGAGTTTATGGACCGGCAATTTACTGGATGGGAAAACCGGTATGACGAGATTGTAGAAACGGGCGAATACAAGGAATGGTTTTTTGCAGGTGAATACCGGATACACAGTGAATTGTTCCGCTCTCTTGTGAAGAACATCGCGGTACAAAGCGTACTGCTTGTCGCTATGGCCACAGCGCTCATTGCGAGTTATGAAGCGGAGCAGCGAACCCAATCCATTACATATACAACGAAAAAAGGGCGGAAATTGATTTGGCATAAATTTTCAGCATCTTCAATCACAGCTATCTTGCTCTTTTTAGTGCTTACCGGAGTGTCATTGGGAATATTTTTTGCGGTGTATGACTTCTCAAAATTCTGGAATACACCGGTCAGCAGCGGGCTTAACTGGGAGTACAAACTTCCGTATATCACCTGGTGGCCGTTCACGGTATGGCAATTTTTAATCTTAGCTATCATAACGGAGCTTTTTGTCGTCCTGATTGTCTCGATTCTGACTTTCGCTCTCAGTATTTACATAAAGAACAGTTATTTTACTTGGATTCTGTGTATGGCTTTACTCGTTGCTTTATTTATCCTGCCTTCCTTCCTGGTAGGTTCTCCATGGCTGCAATTCTTCACGAGCCTAAATATTACGTGGGTACTGCTGAATCCGCACATGTATTTTTCAGGAGGAACAGATGTGATGATGATCCAGTACTTTGAGCTGTGGTCCATTTTATTAGGATTGATGATTACGCTTCTTTGCAACAGCTGGGCGATACGAAGATTTTTCAAAAAGGATGTGGCCTGATATGCAATTGTTTCTGATGGAAATGAAAAAGATTCTGTCGTGGAAGCTATTACTTCTTATCGGTATAGTCAACGTTTTGTTGTTTTATTTGTTTCTAAGCTTCGATTTGGAGTATTTTCCGAACGGTCGCCCCGATGGAGATTTATTTAAGATTGAGCAGATGGTAATTTCAAAATATGGGTCAACCCTGGATGAGAAAGAATTCAAGGAATTGCGTGCTAGTTATGAAGAACGCCTAAAAGCCGCTGATAAATTTTTTAGCCAAGATGGCCAGGCTCAGACATTGGGAATTACAAACTACGAAGAGTTCCAGGATACTGGATTAGATGATCAAGAACTCGGCGAGTATCATGATGATTTGATGTTTCAAGCTGAAGAAGATTTTTTGTGGGAACTTCAAGCATGGAATCATCTAATTGAAAATTACGAAACTGAGGCCTTGTCTTTGGATGCGATGATTGGGCAAACTGCAGGTTCCAGGCAACAGCATTTTCAAAAGCAGTTAACAAACGAGGAGTATAGTTTCTTTTCCAGCGTCGTTCCCTATAACTTTCAGAATTACAAAACCAGTATGGCCATCATCATTTTAATCAGTATAGCCATATTAATGTCGCCGGTTTTTCTGCGGGATTACCAGTCGGGCTTGCTTCCGTTGCAGTATACTTCCAAAACTGGGAGAAGCGTATATAAAACTAAATGGCTGGCAGGTGTAAGCAGCGCAGCTATTTTAACAGCCATCCTCTTAACAGTTTATACAGGGATGTATTGGACAAATGGCACAGCGTCTCACTTTGGCTTGCCGTTATCAGCTTTTGCATTTGAGGACTACTGGTACGAAATGACCTTTCTCCAGTACATTGTTTTATCCATTACAGCTATCTTTTTTGCAGCCATTCTTTTGGGGATACTCTCTATGGCTATTTCCACGGTCGTACAGAACTCGATTGTATTGATCGGCGTGCAGATTGTCATTCTTTTCATCATGATTGCTGGAGTCGCCAATTTTTTAATTCGCGAGATAACGAATATATGGCTGCCACAGGCACTTGTGCCTGGCGGATATATCGTCTTGACTGCAGTCATTTTTATTTCTGGCAGACTGATGTGGAAGCGCGAACTGCAGAAGGATGTCACCTGAATTCAAGAAACAATATTTGTTAGCTAAAAAACATTTTAATGGGAATTGAAAAGGAGGAGAGAGGACGCTGGAAAAACAGCTCTTCTCTCCCTTTTGTTCGTAAAAGCGTACTTTTGCGAACGCTTCTATTTCTAGAATTTTCTAGTTAGCTTTGGAGAATATGTGTATATTTAAATGAATCAATATAAATTAACTATAAGAAAAGAGGAAGAACGATGACGGAAGAATTGAAAGGGAGTTTTTCTCAAGCACTTTATGAATTAGTAGTAAAAGATGGTCTTGAAATTTATCATGGTATATATGAAACGACAGAATCGGATGAAGTAACTGATCCACACTATAAAAAAGCACTTAATTTCTACAACAGAATATCAGCGGAAGATAAAGTCGTTTTGATGAAAATAATAGAGCAAACTATGGTTGATACAATTTCGTCTATGCTGTCTATCATAGACGGAAGCACTCCTTTGGATGATGAAGATTCTGTCAAGCCTAAATTGCTCCTGAACTCCATGCACACGGAAGGAGAACTTCAGGATTTATTTCTAGAATATGTAGAAGAACAAGAAGAGAGCATTTAAGTAGCTTCCTAAAAGTATAGGTTTACATATCATGAGTTTATAGGAAGCTGTATAAGTAGAAGGGGAGAATGAGCTGATTAAAGCTTATTTTCTCCCTTTTTATGTGTGGAAATGTAATTTTATAAATGGTTGCTTTGAACGTAGGTTGCAATGATGCTCGCTAAATACTTTCGTTTAGAAGTTTTTAATTTTTAAAGATGATAAAATAAAGGTAGATAGTGATACGCAGATTCATCAGCAGGGCAGTGAAAAGTGAAGAGGAGAAGGAATGGGAAATTCATTGTTAATGAGGACGGATGCTACTTTTTCGTTAAACTTTTTAATTTATATTCAAAACATCTTCCTTAATAAAAAATTGAGTGATGAAGAATTAAAATTTCCTTACATCTTTACAGAAGTAAACTTTGAGGAAGATTTTGAACTGTGTTATAGAACATTGTGGAATGAAGTTGCGCAACGAATTTCTGAAGATCCTTTAAATGATCTGAAAATATTCCATGAAGAAAAAGAATGAATGCTTATTGGCTGATTCAAAAGTTCCCTCTTACTTTGTAGTGGTTTCTTTAAAAGATATTTTTGTGAATTTCAAAGAGATTGTATCAAAGCTACAGGTGAGCATTAAGTAAGTTATTTAGAGTTAACATATGAGGGCTTATCGGAAGGAGGGCAGGTTAATATCATCCTTTTTCTTTTGCTTGATAAAGCATCATTTTTTATGGTTATGGATTAGAGCACGGCAAGTTGTTCATACACAAAGCCAGGAATTAACTAGAACCGAAAGATATTTTCATAAATTCTAAATGACTTCTAGAGTGCTATTCTATTTTAAATTGCCCTTTTAAATTTTGTTGAATAAGAGAATTCTTTTCGATAGATTTTATCAAAATGGCAAAAGTCGGCTTCGTTGACAACAAGTCGTGGAAAGCGTTAAGTTTAACTGGAAGATACCTGTAATTTAGAAGTTGCAGGAAAAGAATCCAATACGTCACTATTTAAAGTAAAAACGATTTTTTCAAGAGAAGGGAGCAATTATTAATGCAAAAGAAAATTTTTATTTCACCAAAAAAATATATTCAAGGTGCTGGTGTTCTAAGTCTGCTTGGTGAAGAAGTTGCTAAAATTGGAGTAACCCCCTTTGTTTTATCCGATAGTACGGTTTGGGGAATAACTGGAAGTACAGTTGAGGAAAGCTTCCAAGCATCCAATACTTCTTATATTTATGAAGAATTTACCGGAGAAGCTTCCAATACAGAAATTGAGCGTCTGACTAAGATAGGGAAAGACAAAAAAGCTGATGTTGTCATCGGGTTAGGCGGTGGAAAAACGATAGATACGGCAAAAGCCGTTGGGGATGCGCTTGGAATTGCTGTCGTGGTTGCTCCTACAACTGCATCTACAGATGCACCAACCAGTGCGCTATCCGTAATTTATTCTGACGATGGAGTATTTGAAGGATATAAATTCTATACCAAAAATCCGGATTTGGTTTTGGTCGACTCAAAAGTAATCGTCAATGCGCCGGTGTTTCTTTTGGCTTCAGGTATGGGAGATGCGATGGCCACGTTTGTTGAAACCCGAGCTTCATTGAAACGAAATTCAAATACCATGGCTGGCGGGAAGGCAACTCTTGCTGGACAGGCTATTGCGGAAAAGGCTGAAGAAGTGCTGTTCGATCAAGGTATTGCTGCATACAGAGCTGCGAAACAAGGGCTTGTCACACCGCAAGTCGAAGCAATTATCGAAGCGAACACCTTATTATCAGGACTAGGATTCGAGAATGGCGGATTAGCGTCAGCACATGCTATCCATAATGGCTTTACTGCACTTGAAGGAGAAATCCACAAGTTGACTCATGGCCAAAAAGTAGCCTATGGTGTCTTGACTCAGTTAGTACTAGAAGGATACGCAGAATCTGATATCTTACGTTATGCAGACTTCTTTAAAGAAATTGAGTTGCCAACAACTCTGAAAGATCTTCATTTAGAAAATGCGCCCTATGAAGATTTACTTAAAATTGGAGAACTGGCCACCGTGGCAGGAGAAACATCGCATAACATGAATCCGGAACTTACACCGGAACAAATTGCAGATGCCATTTTAGCAGTAAACGCAATTACAACTGCTTGATTTTTATCGAGAGTAAGTATATTTAGATGGAAGCATATCTAAGAGGGAGTTAACTCATCAGCATGAGTTAGCTTCCTTTCTTTGATTTTATATGTTCGCAAAATCTTAATTTAAAGTATATTTAAATACAGCTAATCAAAAGGACAAACAGCATATACTTTAGCTGCTTGTCCTTTTATATAAGTATGTTCTATTAATCTATGTCTATGCGCTTTATACGATTTTCTTCCATACGAGTCAATACTTGTTCATTGTCTTTATTTGATAGATTGGTATAGAGGGAAGTCGTCTCGATATTGCTATGCCCCAGCTGATCCCGCAGGAGAACAATACTGCCGCCGTTTCGAATGAAATCTGCCGCAAAGGTATGACGGAGCTTGTGCGGGCTCATGCCTTCTCCCTGAGCAAATGCAGCGGTATACTTGGTCACCAAGTTCTCAATCGCACGCCGGGAAAGAGGGCGGGCAGCCCCACCATAAAGTGTCACGAACAGGAAGGGAACTTCTTGTGATCCGATGTAGCGGCCATCACGGATATCCAGGTAGTCTCTTAAGTGTTGGATGGCTTGGTCCATGACCCGGACGGTATCTTCTTTAGCGCCTTTTCGTTTGATGTCGATTAATTGATTTTTGAGGTTCACTTTCTTGACGAGAATACGGGCCATTTCCCCGAGACGGATGCCGCTTCCAAGGAAGAGGGAGAGGATCGCCAAATCCCGCTCCTTGTCCCGATTGAATCGTTGACGTGCCAGCCCACTCGTCAAAGTAGTTTCATACTCCTGGTCAATGAACTGGAGGAAATCATTGATTTCATGCTCATTGAGGATGACGGAGCTGATCTTCTGCGCCCGGCGGCTGGCCGTCTCTTTTTTCGTATGCAGCACGATCTTGCTCATGACATTCCGGTAGAAGTACGATTCGCCGTCTTCGTTTTCCGTCTCTTTCGTCAGATAGTTGAAGAGCGATTTTAACGCATTCACCGATAGTGTTACGACCGCATTGCCGCGCTTTTTCACAGTGTTGTTCTTCTGGGTGAGGGATTCTTCCTGCAGGAATTCAATGTAGTGCTCCACGTCCTGCTTCTTCAGTTCCGCCAATACGGAATAGGGGATAAAAGCGGTATCCGCAGCCCCTGCCAGACCTTCCCGGAGTAGCCATTGAAAGAAATGCTGGTAGCGGTAGAGGTACTGCAGCAAGGTATCCGCAGAAAGCCCTGCGCGCTTTTTGGAGCGAATATACTCGACAACATAGAAAGGCATATCGTTTAGTTGTTTTTCAATCCGTTGGAGGATCTGCAGTTCTTCGGGTGTCAGTGCCATAGTTAGATGCTCCTTTACGTGATTCTTGTGTATATGTTCGCAAAATGTAATTTAAACGAACATATAATGTCATAGTATACATTTTTGGTTAACTTTTTATTTTGGAATTTCATTACCGGCTAAATCTAAATATTTCATATTTCCTTCGGCATCTATTGAGCGAATGTAAGCTTGATGCCCAAATCTATTATTATAAGTCAAGATAAAAGAGTAAGTATCTTTAGAAACGTATTCATGATCTACAAGCCTGATAGCTTCAGAAAACACCTTAATAAGATCGTCGAAATTGCTTATGTTATGAGGTTGAGAAGGGTTATATATATAGTTTCTAACTTTTTCACTTTCTGGCCCTTGAATGGTCATATTACCTGTCAGTTCTTTTGGTATAAAGCTGTCCTGACTTGATAGTTCATATAAATAAGTTTTATTAATCTTACTATCTATAGCAGCTACCATAATTAATAAATCAGCGTTTTTCTTTGGATTTACTTTCTTATACATTTCATGGGCATAAACACAAGTGCTTTCTACATACTTAATCATTTCAACAACTGTTAGGCTATGCTTTAAACTGAAAACTGAATGAAGGAGAGTTTTAATACCAAGTCCTAAATCGTTAAGACCTGCAATCCCTATTATCATATTTTCGCTAATTGGAAACACTTTATGGATAGTATCAAATGTGCTTTGGCTTTCATTATTATTACTAACATCAACATGAGTACTCTTCGTATCGCCTATGATAGTAACCATATCTGAATCTCTATAACCTATTAAGATTGTCATTTTTCTTCTCCTTTCTAAAACAATTATTTTTGAGACAACATCGAGTATCTTCTCCCATTATATAAGTGTAATTGTATTGATTCAATTATATGTTCGTTAAATTGATATTTTGCGAACAAATAGAATCAAGAAAAGAAAGATAACCGACTAACCAAGTTATCTTTTCCTCCCCTGTATGATTCAACTTTCGGTATATCTTGTTCTATCTATTAGAAATGGTCAGATTATAGGGCGTGGTTCCCCATTTAATAGTTTTGCTACCCATAAGAGAGACACCGAGGTGAGGTATTACAAAAATTCTTATGTACTAAAATAATGGGCGTCACCAAATTTTTGGGACTGTCATCTTCTCAGGCGTGCCGTCATGCCATTGATGGATGTTTCCCGGCCTAAAGCCACTGCATAATAGTCGTCTCCGTTATGTTCGATGATCGTCTGGATCCAGTACGCTCTTTCATCTTCATTCTTCACCAGAAGTTCGATGGTACTCCCACTTGTGAAGTAATCACCATTTAGCATTTCATAGCGACCAGCGGAATTATGGAAAATCGGCCCTTCTGAGACGACGTCTTTGGACAGGTACTCCAGTTTCCGGTGGATATCGTCCAGCTTTTCGGTCAGTCCACGGTATTGCTGGATTAAAAATCTTTCGTCCACGTCCCAACTGGAGGCAATGTTTTCCCCGTCATCCCCTAACCGGTAAAGCAGATCATGAAGCTGTCTTTTCAGTTTGCCAAACTCTTTCTCTGTATCCTCCAATGAAATCGCTGTACTGCTTTTTGAAAAATAACTCAAAACATCAGCTCCCTTGTACATTTTCGTATAGCCATTTAAGTTCTTAGACCATCATTTTATTAGGATGACTTTTTGCTGAAGGCGAAAAACTGCCTCCCGCATTTTTGACAGATAACTCAATCTACTTTCACTATACTCGTTTCAGGAACAGACTTCCAGGTCTTCTCCATCATTTCCAAAGCAGGTAAAGCCTCACTTATTTTTTAAAAACAACATGCCAGAAGTGGATTTTCAGCAGCTGCCGACTCCTGCAACCGGGTGAATCAGTCCAGCATATGGATGGAAGTAATCGTATCAATCGCAAGCTGCCATTCGCCAAATGGATCTTCGTAAGTGACAATACGCTGGGTGTCATTTATTTCTCGAATTGTGCATCGATGGAACTTGAAATGACTGTCTTCCCAGGATTGAACAAAGACGGTACATTGACGGTCATATGCAACGGTCAGCATATCCCAGATGGCTTGTTTTTCATCGGCACTGAGCATCGGCTGCGGGTCGCTTACTGAATTATCATTTGAATTCCACGCATGCTGAGAGACAAACAGTCCCTCCCACTGTGTATGCCTTCTTTCACTTTCTGGATTACTACTTCTTTTTTCTTCCATAACCAATTCCTCCCCATAAATAAGAACACCAGTTCTTATTATACCCATAAAAATTACTGGCTGAACTTTTTCCAAGAACTTTATTATTTCTTTATATCGCCCTTGATTATAAGTTACACGTGTAATATATTTATTACAGGAGGTCTGATACATTAATGGATAATCATTTGTCAGGTGATCAATTGCTAAAGATGTTGGAGGCCTTATCCAATCCTTATCGGCTAAAAATCATTGCAGTTCTCTATGAGGAACGGCAGTACGTTAGTCAGCTTGCAAGAGAACTGGGAATCAGCAGGCCGTTACTATATCTTCATCTTCAAAAGCTTGAAGATGCTAATTTGGTTAAAGGGCAACTTGAAGTCTCCGAAAATGGCAAAGCAATGAAGTATTTTGAGCTAAACCCGTTCACATTTAATTTAAATGAACAACTAATTTTCGACTTGTCAAAAACCCTGACACTAAAAAGAAGCAATAATTAGCGTTTCTTACTATGAATCTTTGCATATTGGAGGAAATAAAATGAGTAATTCATCAGATAGTAGTTGGATTGATTTTTTTACATTTGTACCGTTTTTACTTCCATTGATTCCTCTGCTTATCGGTCTTTTCATCCTTATTTTTATCGTTCGTGCTATTCGACGCATGGAGCGCCGAGCCGAAGAACGTTTGGAGTTGGATCGAAAAAATAACATTTTGCAGCAGGAACAAACGAAAAAAATGGATGAATTTAATCAACGTCTAACAGGTATTGAGCTTATGCTTAAAGAAGTCGAATAAAAAGAATTGGGGAATGCAATCAATTAAGTTGCATTCCCCAATTCTTTTTTTGTCCATATAACACTTCCGATAAAGTATCATATGTTAACTAAATTATTTTACGTAAGGTTTAGTTTCTAGTGACTTATCTACATGTTCTGCATCCGTCTTCTTCTGACTACCAACTGAGTTCTGCGCTTTAAAGCTGGTCAAAAGTATACCAAGCAACAAAAGAAGCAGGGTCGATCCCGACAGCACCAGACTCCCCGTCATCACATTCAAGTGCTGAAGATTCATCAAAGTCCCCATTTCTCCATTCGCCACTTTATGGATCTGCAGATAAGTGAAAGGGGACCACTGCGCCATACCTGTTAAATAGTAGTTGCTCAGCACGAATCCTCCCACTCCAATCAGCATTGTCAACGCAAATGAAGTAAAGGTATTTTTCAAAAAGAGCGATAAGAAATTCGCCAATACCAGGAAAAATAGGAGGACGAACAGAAACAGGATGGTGTTGTTCACTAAATATGTGCCTAACGGAATGAAGTGGAAGCCCAGCTCACCGGAGAGCATTCCGGCATAATCAGCCGCCAGTACCGCACTTTCTGCATCGTAATAGAGAACAGGATACTGCCAATCGCCAAAGCGGTTAAACAGCGTGCCGACCAGCACTAGCAGACCAAATAAAGAAATACTGCTGATGGTTGCAACCAGAATTGAATGGAGGGTTTTCCCTATGAAAATCGTTCTTGCCGTCAAAGGCTGCGTTTGCAGGAAATCCAGTGTCCGCTTCTTTCCTCTTTCTGCAGCAAAGCCACCTGCCAACACGAATAGTAGCAATGCCAACGGCACGACATAGACATAGTTCTCAAAAAACAGGAATAACGAATACAAGCCGCTGGCATCGATTTTCTGGTTTTCTTCTTCCCACTCCAGCCGGTACTTTTCAGAGGGCCATCCATCTACGGTATGCATGGTTTGAAGGAATTCACCAGAAAAAACGGGTTGGATGCCTCGCCCTAGCAGCCATTCTTTTTCTGCCAAACTGGCATCGATTGTGAACTGGCCCATGACCGGAAGCTCATTAATGTTCCCCACGCCAATATGTTCCCATTCATTATCGTGGATTTGATTTACGAAGAACTGGTATTCATGAAAAGCATCCCAATTTCCTTCTCGATAACCGGCGATAGCATTCGCCGCTTTGTTTTTTTGATCCGTAAAGAAGTTGAGCGTACCTTCCAGTCGGGGAATTTGACTATATGAATCACCAATAGCCAATTCGCCTTCTTCTTTTTCTGATGCCTGCTGCTCCACCTCTTTCACAGAAGCAATGGTTTGTTCCATATAAGGAATATCATGATTTTCAAGTGCGAAAATCATTTGCTGTATGCCTTCTAAATATGCTTCCTCTTTTTGATCCGCCAGCTGGGAAATTCCCCAATACCCCATCCCAGTGAATAAGACGAGCAGAATCATGACTTTCTGGAACATCCCTTTCCGCCTGAGTTTCCGCCATTCGAACAACAGAACACTAGTTAAAGCGGCAGAACGTGCCCGCGTTCCCCCTCTTCCAAATGGGTTGTGGGTTGTTGACCGCTGGAATGCGCTTGACTCCTTTTCCGGCAACTTGATTGAAAGGGTTAAGAACACGCCGCTCCACAGAATGGCAGATGACAGATACAGCCAATCTGTAGTTTGCAGTACCCCCTCCAATATTTGCTGAAACTGGAACAGGTGAAACGGATTAAAGGCTGTCTGCAGGACCGGCATCGACTGCGTAACGGTAAGACCTGCCAGCATGATGAAAAATAGAACGATGTTCAAGGTAAACGTATTCTTGAGCCAGACACTTACCACCAAAGCCAGACTGAATACAACCAGCACGGCTGCAAAAAACACCGCCAGTACGCGCAAGAGAAAGCTGAATGACGAAAGAATCGCAAATGCCTCGTCTCCCGCCAGCACCTGCGGATATTGAAGACTCAAAGCGTGATCCCCGAAGACCAGCGGCACCAGCAATCCAATACCGATCACCAGCAGGACATACAGCATTGCCACCGTCAGCACACTGACGAACTTCGCGAGGACGATCTGCCGTTTGCTGGTCGGCTGCGTCTTAAGCGTCAGCCAGGTATTGTTTTCTTTTTCCGACGTCAGAGTCCCACCGAACAACAGCAGCAAAACCGCCACGCCCACTAAGCCCAGCAGGAAGAGGGCCGATTCAATCAGCACTAAATGCGGTGAGACTGGAAAGGCTTCCTCTTCATAAGCCAGCTCGTGTTCAATGAGCCACGCATTTTTTGCAATGGCGATTTCCTTTTCCATGCCGGTCAACGCCGACAGCTCGCCGCCGCTTTCATTGTATTGCTGGAGAAGGGCCAAAAATTCTCCTTCATGAAGCGGCACTTCTTCCCATTTCGCCTGGTAAATCACATCTCGCCATGGGTAAAGCGCGCTCCGCATCTCTTTCAGCACGCCCAATTGCGCTAAACCGGCGTCATCCAAAAGTCCGTCCATCTGGTCCTCAGATAGCCTTTCGATGGATCGGCCCACTTCCCCATTGATCGCTTCGGTCTGTTCATAGACGCGCTCCATTTTTCCTTCCTGCATCGCCGCATTTTGCTGGAAGATAAACGCTGTGGATAGTACAACAAGCAGCAACAGCCAGATGGCTTTTTTCTGTTTGATAATTTTTTTCAGTTCGAATATGTATAATTTCATAGTTCCGCTTCCGGTTTTCCGAAAAGTTCCTGGTAACGTTCTTCCGAACCGACTACTTTCTTCTCCACATCAGCGATGACGATGCCTTCCCGATTGAAAATCCCCAAAATTTCAGTGAGCAGCGTGCCGTTCAAGGACAAGACCAGTCGATTGCCCTGATTACTTTTAACGATTACTTTTGTGTCTTTTAATAAGTTGACAGGGTCTTCCAGTGTATTTAACGTAAAGTGATAATACACATTTTCGTAATCCGCCAAATTCTCTTTCAGCAACTCACCATTCTTCAGAAATAAAATATTGGAAGTGACCCGGTCGATTTCCGACAGATTGTGCGAAGACAGGAGAATGGCCGTGCCTTCTTTTGCTAGCTCAAGCAACAGATTCCGCACCTTGATCGCGTTGGTCGGGTCGAGTCCATTCAACGGCTCATCCATGATGAGCAGTTTCGGCTCGTTGACGATGGCCATCGTCAGCAGCAATTGCTGTTTCATGCCAAGCGAATAATTGCTCACTTTCTTATTCAGGAAACTTGTGATGCCGATGCGCTCCGCCGCAGCTAGGACCTGCTTTTTTGAGACCTTCTGCACGTCGCCGATAAACTGCAGGTGGTCGTACCCCGTCAAATAATCGTAGAGCACCGAGTTATCCTGCATATACGACACGTCCCGGAAAATCGCCGGATCCTGATTGCTTTTACCCATCAACGAAATACTCCCCTGAACCGCAGGCAATAAATTCGCGATGATGTTCAGCAGTGTTGATTTTCCGGATCCGTTCGGTCCAACCAGTGCAATAATTTGAGGCTTTTCAATCGAGAAGGATATGTCCTGAAGAACCTTTTGTGTCCCGTAGGACTTCGAAAGCTTATTTACTGATAGTATCATTTGTTCCCCCACTTTCATAATAGCCAGCAATTTGTTCATCTTTGGTAAATATCAGAACAACAGAATTCATCGTCTTCATTTTCATAAGCTCCCTAAACATGATGCGTCGGGAAAAAGTGCTTGGTGAATTCACGGGAAAGGACCAAGATGACAGGCAGGACAATAAACAGGACCAGCAGGAAAAATACGATTGCCGGTATATGTTGAGTCGTTAGATAAAGGATGTGCCAGACAATCCTTAAGTTAAAATAGGAAAGGAAAAATAATAGAGTTAATGTGACCCCGAAAATCAGCTAGGTTCTGTCCGTAAATATCCCCTTTTCTATTTGTTTTATCCACTTTTTGATTAGACCCGTTCCTATTATCTATAATCTTATTGACTTATCTACGTCCTGAACTCCAAAAAGATTCAATTATTTTTATTTTCTAAATTATGGTTCAACGTGTGTTATAATTCCTTAAATTAGGAGGTAGGTTAAATGAATACAATCAATCAATTGACCCCATCCGTGCTCTTCGAACAAAAAGAGACGATCGAGGCATATTTAGCAAATCAGTTTGAACCCCTTATCACGAATAAAAGCTGGATGGAAGATTGGAAACAAATTGCCCAGCGTTTTCGCTTGCTGCAATTTGTAGAACTTGGCAAAGAAGAAGCATTGACGTTTGCGTGGGATACCGAAGTAGTCAAAGGAATGATTGAAGAAGTTTTAGCAAAAGCACAGCAGCATCTCTCCTTAGAAAACGTAAACATCACCGTTGTCCCGGCCTTACCTTTTCCCTGGACCGAGAAATTAGACCGAAGCATCTGGACGAATGGTTTTACCAATAGCCCAAACAGCATCCAAATAGCCGTTCCGCCAAATCCGGATGAACAATTTCTTAAGTACCTGATTGCACACGAACTTCACCATGCTTCACCCCGTAACCCGATTTATAAGCTATCCCTGGAATCCTTTACCTTGGCTGACTGGTATAAGATGGAGGGAACAGCCGAGTTTTTCAGTTTGCATTTCTACGAAGACAAACGCTGGTGGACAAACGATTTCACTAAAGAACTGAGACCGGACTACTGGCAACAGGCAAAAAAGGAAATGGACACAACGGACGATGAACTCAAAGGAAGGTTCTGTTTCGGCGATCCAAAGAATGGCATCCCTTTTATGGCTGGATATGCCTTTGCCTATGAAATGGTAAAAAGCTATGTTGAAAAGCATCCATTACGTAATTTTAAAGAGTTGTATTCAATCAGCCCCCAGGAGTTGATTGAATCTTATGAGGAACTCACTTCCTGATAGACTTGATATCGCGGGCTCCTATTTTATAAGTACATAATCAAAGAGTTCCACATTTTCTTTTTAGAATTGTCCTTAAATACCACGAGAGAACAGGAGATGAAACAGATGGGGATCAGAAACTTGAAAATAGAAGACTCTTGTTAGGAATAAACTAACCTGAAGGAGTGGTTCTAAGTGGAATGGGTCGAGAAGTTTTATAATCAACAATATAAATGGATGAATTTGAATGTTGAGGAGATGTTAAACGCACAGCAAGGACTGCTGCAAAAAATCGAGTGTTTAGTCGACCAGCCGGGCAAGAAAATCCTTGAACTTGGTGGAGGAAAAGGCTATTTCGCAGTGGCCGCTGCCAAGCAGGGGTATAATGTTACTGTAATTGAACTAATAGATGAGGCCGCGCAGTACATCCGACAGCTGGCGGAAGAACAACGTGCCAGCGAACGATTAACCATCCTCAACGGCGATTTCTATACTGCAGACATACCGGATGTGTTTGATGTGGTCTGTTACTGGGACGGATTTGGTATCGGTTCTGATACGGAACAGCAAAAGTTACTGAATCGCATACGAAACTGGCTGAAGCCAGACGGCACGGCGTTGATCGATGTATATACGCCCTGGTTTTGGGCAAAGGTCGCCGGGCAGGAAATGTACTTGACTGAGAATGTTGTGAGAAAGTACGGTTTTGATGCAATGGGTTGTCGGATGCTTGATACATGGTGGAATGAGGAAGATGCAGCAGAGAAAGTCACGCAATCCTTGAGATGTTACTCACCTGCCGATTTCTCCCTGCTGATTCAGAATCTCGATTTAAGCCTGATCTACTGCGAACCTGGAGGAGCAATGGACTACGAAAAAGGTGTCTATACGGAGAAGGCCCCGTTGCACGAAGCCATGTCCTACCTTTTAAAACTGAAAAGGAATTAACGATAGAATAAAAGGTTTTTATATACTTGAAACCCGAAGACCGGCTCTTTTGAAAAGCAGCCAGTCTTCGGGTTTTAAGATTGCTTGATAACGCTTCCAATAATCCCTCATATATAAACTAATATAGTTTTCTAGAAGTGTCGTTCCGTTGAATTATTAAAAATCATTTAAATATTTATAATTGGAAAACAATAATTTCGTTTTTCATTAATCAACTGTAAGGCTATGGTAATATAAGGATAAAAAATAAAAGTAGGTTTTCTTTTGGAACTTTTTACAGAGAAATTAATTTTGATTGCTCTATTCGTTTTGATTATCCATTCTATTGAAACTCTTGCCTATGCCGTTCGCTTATCTGGAGTAAGAGTACGCCTGCTAGCATCTGCTCTTTCCTTGTTCAATGTCATGGTAATGGTTTCCCGTTTAGCAAATATGATGCAGCAGCCTTTTACTGGGAGTTTAATTGACTCTGCTCCAGAGACGCATACATTTGAATTTGTCGAGGCACAATACCGGATTATCATTGGTTCTTCTACAATCGGAACGATTTTAGGGATTCTTTTACTCCCAACTTTCATCTCTATCTTTTCGCGTGCAATTATTCACTTATCAGCCGAAAGAGGATCTATTCCCGGACTGGTCAAAAAAGGGATGAGTATTGACTATATCAGAAGAGGAATCGGACACATTCACCTGCCAAAGCCTTCTTACTTAAAAGGCGTCCGTTCAAAGGATATTCCGGTCCAGTTATTTTTCATCAATATGATCATTACCGCTGTATACACAATTGGCGTTCTTTCTGCACTTTATGCAGCCATTATCGTTCCGGAAAGAGCTGCTACAGCGATTATGGCTTCAGGTCTAATCAATGGATTGGCCACTATTTTACTGATTGTTTTTGTCGATCCCAAAATCTCTGTGTTAGCTGATGATGTCCTCAATCGGCGAGGCAATTACCTGAATCTTAAAAGCATCGCTTTAATGATGATCGCTTCCCGATTACTGGGTACGATACTTGCTCAACTATTCTTTTTACCTGGAGCAAGATATATAGCGTGGTTCACAAAATTTATCGTGTAATCCATTAAATACAGGTTGTTATTCAAAAACAAAATTATTTCTCTAAATAAAGGAGGACTGGATGCAAGTTTGTATGCATCCAGCCTCCCTTTTTACTTCCGATAAGGTATCATATGTTAACCAATTTTTTCCGTGTACTTTAAGAAGATGAAAATCTATAAAACAACTTCATTCATTTCCTAGCGACAGAATAACACTAAACTTTTCTGCATTAAAAAAATTCAATTGTATCATTCAAAACTCCTTCAGCTGCTTTTTTTCCGGAGGTGCCGCAAGTAGAGCCGCAAGAATGCCTAGTAGTGGAAAAACCATAATCCCCCATAACACTTCTTCATAACCCCCAAAGATGTCGAAGAACAAGCCGAAAGGCAATGGTCCGAGTGCAGATCCGACTACCATAATAGCCATGGAGATTCCCGTGATGCTGCCAAGATATTGACGGCCGAAATAGTTTGGCCAGACGACACTAAGTGTTACCCGTTCGATTCCCAGCATAAAGCCCCAGACAACTGCAAAAAGAATAGCTCCTGAAAATACATCAGCTTCTTTCAAAAGAAAAATGGATGCAATTTCCCCTGCAAAAACCACTGCCAGCATCCACTGCACGCAGATTTTGTCGAGGAGGTATCCTGCCAGAAACGTGACTGGAAAACCGATGATTGCCATTAGGCTGAGTACAGTCGCTGCCGTCTCCGGAGCTAGGGATTGAATGGAGAAAATGGAAACGAGATGAAAGGTCATACCGGTATTGACCAAAGCCGGGACTGCGACACAAAATAACAGCAGCCAGAAAGTACGGGTTTTCTTAGCTTCTGTTACAGTCCAACTGATGTCTGAAGACAATTGCTTGTGCTCCTGCTTGCTTAGAGCGGGTTCATTATCCGGCCGCAATCCAATATCTTCCGGGCGATTGCGGATAAACAGGAATGCCAATGGCGTGAAGATAATCAGAATAGACGCGCCAAGGATTTGCCAAGTGATTCTCCAGCCATAAGCTTCGATGAGCCAGACGTTGATCAGCGGAAAAGCAGCAGAGCCGATCATGCCCCCAAGCGCGGCCAAGCTGAGCGCCCGCCCGCGTTTTTGGATAAACCATTGCGGAACCAACGCATTGGGAACGAGCGACATGGAACCTTGTCCAAACAAACGGATGGCGAAAAAACCAATGAACAGCATCACTGAGTTGACCACCATGCTGTTAAATATACTGGCCGACGCAAGAAGAATCGACACAATAATGGCCATTTTACGGGCGCCGATTCGATCAATCATCCGGCCTATGAGGAACAGTAAGAATCCGGCAAGCAAAGTCGCTAAGGAATAAATGCCGGAGACCGCTGAGCGACTCCATCCAAACTCTTCAATATAATAGTCGATAAATATAGCATTGGAGTAGGTTTGTCCTGGCCCCGAGAAGAAGTGGGACAGTCCTGCAAGAACGACAATCACCCAGCCGTAATAAAATGGTGTGTGGATTACGCCTTCTTTGTTGATCATTTTCTGTCTATCAGTTGTTCTACGCATTGCTGCCCTCCTTCAAAGAAAAAAGAGCTCATTTAGAGCTCTTTTTTCAACCTGCTATTATTTTACAATCAATACCGGACAATCCGCTCGTTTGACCACTTTGTGGCTGACGCTGCCAAGAACCATTTCCTGCAGGGAATTCAGGCCCCGGCTGCCGATGACCAGAATATCAAACTTTTCTTTATTGGCGTAGTCGACAATGGTCGGCCCCGGTGTGCCATGAAGGATTTCCACCTTGTAGCGGACATCCGCCGTTGCCAATGCTTCTTCGACCGGCTGCAGTTTCTTTCTGCGCTGGAGATCCAACTCCATGGTACTTCCGCTGTGCAGCACTTCGTTTTTGGCATTAGCATGATCCGCCACAAAAACGATGGTCACTTGTGATTCAGAGGAACCGGCTGCTAATTTCCCCGCCTCTTTTGCTGCGCGGACGGAATGATCCGATCCGTCCACGGCTAACAGTATTCGCTTGTACATCTTTCAACACTCCTTTTTCCTGTTTAATGGGTCGGCAATTTCGCGTTGTCGCTGTTAAAGATGGCCAACTGGTCAACCAGCTTCTGGCTTCCGGTATCCAGCCCCACGATTTCAACTTCGTTTCGGTTTTCCCTAAATTTCAAAACGACCCGGTCGACTGCCCCGACACCGGAATCATCCCAGATGTGTGCGTCGGTGAAATCGATGACGACCTTCTGCCCTTCCACTTCGTAGTCGAACTTCTCCAGGAAGTCTTCCACGGAAGCGAAGAACAATTGGCCGACCACTTGGTAATGCGTCGCTTCCAGCAATTTTTTCTTCACGGTGATTCTCGAAATCTTGGCCACAAAGAAAATTGCGCTCAAGATCACACCAGCTAATACCCCTTTGGATAAATCGTGCGTATAGACGACAATCAGAACCGTCGCGAGCATCACGATTGAATCGGCTTTGGGTGCTTTCTTCAAATAAGTGAACGAAGACCAATCAAACGTCCCAATGGAGACCATGATCATGATACCGACCAGAACCGACATCGGAATTTGGATGACCACATTGCCTAAAACAATGATCAGGAACATGAGAAATGCTCCGGCAACCAAAGAGGATAACCGGCCGCGGCCGCCTGATTTGACGTTGATGATGGATTGGCCAATCATGGCACATCCGGCCATCCCACCGAAAAAGCCGGTGACGAAGTTGGCAATCCCTTGCCCTCTAGCTTCTTTGTTCTTGTCGCTTGGTGTTGCCGTCATATCGTCGACGATGTTAGCAGTCAGCAACGATTCCAGCAAACCGACAATCGCCAGTGACAGGGAATACGGCAGGATAATCAGCAAGGTTTCTAAATTCAGCGGAATGTCCGGCAACAGGAACGTTGGCAGCGTCTGGCTGATGGTTCCCAGATCTCCGACGGTCCGCAGGTCGAAACCGGAGTAAATGGCCACTGCCGTCAAGACGACCAAGGCAATCAGCGGAGCCGGTATGGCTTGAAAGAACCGCGGAATGATGTAGACAATCGCCAACGTCACGGCTACAAACACATACGTCATCGTGTTGATGCCGATGAAATGCGGCACTTGCGCCATGAAAATCAGGATGGCGAGGGCATTGACGAAGCCGATCATGACGGCGCGCGGAATGAACTTCATTACTTTCGCCACTTTGAAGACCCCGAATAAAATTTGGATGACCCCCGTTAAAATGGTGGCGGCCAGCAAATATTCCAACCCGTGGTCACGGACCAGCGGCACCATTAACAAGGCCATGGCACCGGTCGCGGCAGAAATCATGCCAGGACGTCCTCCTACAAACGCGATAATAACCGCAATACTGAACGAGGCATACAGGCCGACCATTGGATCGACACCTGCGATGATAGAGAAGGCGATGGCTTCCGGAATCAAGGCGAGGGCGACGACAATCCCTGCCAGCACCTCCCCCCGTACATTTCCGAACCATTGAGTTTTAATTTTTTCTAGCAAAATATTGTTCTCCTCTTCTGTTTTAATTTTTTTGTGGCTTTTAACTCTCATAAAAGCCCAGTCCGTTTCCGCAATGAAAATAGTGTAGCACCGTTTTTCCCAAAAGTGAACCATTTTGGTTCTTTTATATTTGGTTTGTGTTACGATGGAATAAATTCAGAACGTAAGGAGATTTTCACGTGTTAATAGGATACGCAAGACCGAGCCTAGAAGACCCGGCGTGCCAACAGCAGCTGTCCCTGTTGAAACAGACTGGATGCAGCGCGTTCTATACTGAAGAGCATGCCTCTCCGAAAAAACGGGAACGCCTGCAGGAACTGTTGGAGAAAGCGACGTCCGGCGATCAAGTCGTTGTGGCCAAACTATATACGTGGGCAGATTCCACCCGCCATTTAATAGAGCTGTTGGATGCGCTTGAGAGCAAAGGTGTCTCATTTTACTCACTTTACGAAAACATCGAAATCGGCACCGGAAAAGAATATTCATTCACCAATATCCTTCGCAATCTGGCGGATTTCCAGAGCGATGCTATCAGCGAAAAAACCAAGGCCGGTTTATCTGTGGCCAAAGAAAAAGGCGCTGTTTCAGGCCGCCCTCGGAAACCGGATGAGAATGTCAAAAAAGCGATGGAGATGCACCACAGCAAACGATACAGCCTGGCCGAAATCAAGGAAACGACCGGCATCAGCAAATCCACACTCTACCGCTACCTGGAAAGTTGACGCACGTCTTTTTTAAAGGAGTACATCTATGTTGAATAAAGAATGGCCAAAGCACACGATTCTGGCAATCGCCATTGCCGGGACGTGGATCAAAACCTATATCGCCTACCAAACGGGCTTTTCGATCACGATTGACAACCTTCTGCAGGAATTCATTCTGTTCCTCAGCCCGCTGAGTCTATTGCTCTTTTTGTATGGACTGTCCCTGTTTTTCAAAAGCGAGAAGAACCAAAACCGCTATTTAATCGCGATGATGCTCGTCACTTCGATTGTCTTGTATGGCAACATTGCGTTTTACCGGTTTTTCAGTGATTTCATCACGCTGCCGGTACTGTTCCAAACGGATAACTTCGGAGATCTCGGCTCCAGTGCAGCCGCGAGCATCTACCTGACCGATATCTTCTACTTCACGGACCTGATTCTGCTGATGGCAGCAATCAAATGGCTGCGTGTGAAACAAGAGACTGAGTCTTCCTTAAGACATCAGCGCAGTGCGTATTTCATTTTTTCCGCAGCTGTGCTGTTTTTGAACCTTGGCCTCGCAGAATCGGAGCGACCGCAGCTCCTGACGCGCAGCTTTGACCGGGAAATGCTGGTGAAGAACCTCGGCATGTACAATTACCACCTGTACGATATCTACATCCAATCGAAATCCCAAGCGAAACGGGCCTTTGCGGACGGCTCCGAATTGACGGAAGTCCACAATTACGTCCGGGCCAATCAAGCCGAGCCGGATGACGAGTTGTTCGGACTGGCGGAAGGTAAGAACTTGATTGTCGTAACGCTGGAATCGATGCAGACCTTTACATTGAACCAGGAAATGAACGGCCAGACGATTACACCGTTTCTCAATGAATTGACGAACGATGAAGACACGATTTATTTCCCGAATTTTTACCACCAGACGGGCCTTGGCAAGACGTCCGATTCCGAGTTCCTGTTGGAAAACTCGCTTTACCCGCTAAGCGGCGGTGCCGTGTTCTTTACACATGCCGGCAATACTTACAATTCGATGGCCGAAAAGCTGGGGAACCGAGGCTATGCTACAAATGTTCAGCATGCCAATTCCAAGAGCTTCTGGAACCGGGATATGATGTACGAATCGCTCGGAATCGATGAATTTCTCGACATCCAAAGCTATACAATTAGAGAAAAAGAAGCCGTCAACTGGGGCATGAAAGACATGCCGTTCTTCCAGCAATCCGTTGCTTATATGAAAGACATGCCGCAGCCGTTTTACAGCCGGCTGATCACCTTGACCAACCACCATCCCTTTACACTGGATGAGGAAGACAAACTGATCAGTGAATTCGATTCGAATTCGGGTACGCTTAACCGTTTTTTCCAGACAACCCGTTACCTGGACGAGGCAGTCAAAGAGTTATTCGCTGAATTAAAAGCGAGTGGTCTGTACGAAAACTCCATTATTGTGATGTACGGCGACCATTACGGCATCTCCGAAAACCACAATGAGGCCATGGGGCAGTATTTAGGCAAAGAGATTACACCGTATGAATCAGCCCAGCTGCAAAAAGTGCCGTTCTTCGTGCATATCCCGGGTTCCGGAAAAGGCCACGTCAACGAAACAATTGGCGGCCAGATTGATCTGCGTCCGACCATCCTCAACTTGATGGGCTTAGAATCGCATCAGGACATGCAGTTCGGAAGCGACCTGTTCTCCGCAGAGCATGAAGAATTCGTGATTTTCCGCGACGGGCGCTTTGTGACGAAGGACATTGTCTATGCGGGCAATACCTGTTATGAAAATGGGACCGGCCTTGAAACCGATCCGGAATTCTGTGCACCATTTTCGGAACGTGCCTTTACCGAACTTCACTATTCCGAAGAAGTCATCAACGGTGATTTGCTTCGTTTCTACGACGAAGAAACCGGCCAATTGCTCACCACCGAGCCATAAGAAAAAGGAGTGCAGCTGCACTCCTTTTTAAAATCGGAAAAATTCCTTCTATATAAATAGAAAAAGAGGAGAAGACACTGTGTGATAGGAGCCTTCCTTTTATTCTAACAGTGCATTATTTTTTCCCTTCTCACTTCCGATAATTCTTGATATGTAAACTAAGAACTCAACTTTAGAAAGTAAAAAACGTCCTCTTTCTCGAGTAAGCTTGAAAATAAGCTCGAGTATTCCAGAGAACGATTTTTAATCTATTACTTAACTGTATTATATGTGTGCCTTAGAACAAAGCGATTAATGAACCGCCGATTGCGCCTGTGACAACCACCAGCCATGGCGGCAGTTTCCAATAAGCCAGCATGCTGAACAGGACCGCTGCCAACGCGAAATCTTTCGCCTCGATGATGGAACTTGTCCAGATGGGAGTGTAGAACGCAGAAATTAAAATGCCCAGCACGGCCGCATTGACCCCCATGATTGCGCCTTTTACTTTCCGGTTTGTGCGCAACGCATCCCAGAAGGGCAAGGCTCCCACGATTAATAAGAATGCCGGCAAAAAGATAGCGAAAGTAGCGAACAGGCCGCCTGTCCATCCGTTCATGACTGTTCCCAAATAAGCTGCAAAGGTAAACAGTGGACCCGGTACGGCTTGGGTCGCTCCATATCCAGCAAGAAAGGCTTCTTCACTCAGCCAGCCCGTTGGGACAAATTCCTGCTGCAACAGTGGCAAGACGACATGTCCCCCACCGAAAACTAAGGAACCTGCCCGGTAAAAGCTATCAAACATCGCTATCCAATATGAGCCGGTAACTTCCCGTAGAATTGGCAGAAGGAAAAGGAATCCGAAAAACAAAGACAAACAAGTAATAGCTACTTTTTTCGTAATTGGAAATTGCATTCGTCCCTCTGTAGTTTCAGCAGTGTTTTTATACAGAATATAACCAATTAGTGCCGCAATCAAGATGACTCCTACCTGCGTAAATGCCGTTTGCCAAAAAAGAGTCACAATCAATGCAAACAAGACAATCGCTTTTCGTTTTAAGTCTGGCGCCAAATTTTTTGCCATGCCCAAAATGGCATGAGCCACTACTGCGACAGCGACAATTTTCAACCCTTTTAGCCATCCGGCATCTGATACATCAAAACTCTGCAGCAGTAACGCAAACAGAATCAATGCGATAACCGATGGAAGCGTAAAGCCGATGAAGCTCACAATCCCTCCGAGTACACCAGCGCGCATCGCTCCAATTCCGATACCTACCTGGCTGCTTGCAGGTCCGGGCAGAAATTGAGCAAGTGCTACCAGATCCGCATAACTTTTTTCATCCATCCATTTCTTCCGGCGGACGTACTCTTCATGGAAATAACCCAAGTGCGCAATTGGTCCGCCAAAGGACGTGAGACCTAATCGGGTGGAAACAAACAGGATTTCCAGTAATGATTTGAAACTGACAGTCGATTTATTTTGATTCATGGTTCTCTCCTTTGATTCAGTCTTTAATTTCCTTGAACAGTTCATAAGCCTTCTTTTGGGCTTCTATCAAGATGTGCTCCCCTTTTCCCGTGATACTGTAGTACTTCCGGATTTTGCCCTCTACGTTCCGGTCTTCCCTTGTCAGCAAGCCATCAGATTCCATGGAATGAAGAATCGGATAAAGCGTTCCAGGGCCGATGGAATACCCGTGTTCTCGCAGTTCCTCCAGCATCCAAGAACCATAAATCGGCATCTCTTTTGCATGATGCAAGATATGGATATGAATGAATCCCAAAAAGAGTTTCCGAAGCACCTTGTCCTCCATTTGCCTTCCCCTTTCTCCTACCGACTCTAATAATGGTTTTTCAATATTGAAAGTCGATATTGGTATTTGTTATTAAGGTAACATAGAATTTATATGAAGTCAGCGCAGTTCTATGAAATTTACATTTCTTTAACATTGAAGAAACATTTAAACTGTTAACTTGAAAAAGCGTTCGTAAAAGTACACGTTCATGAACGGCATCACAGCAGCATAAAATAGTAAAAAAAGACGTTCGTAAAAGTGATTACCCACTTTACGAACGTTTGCTTTTTTCAGGACACCTTTTCGAACGCTTTAACCCTTTAAAATTAACAAATTTATTATTCGGTAACATCAAAGATACCGTGCAGGAATTCAGAAATATAATATGAGTAGATACTATTTTTTATGATCATTACCAACTAGGTTGAATATAAAAACTATAAAAAATATTAAATCTTCTATTATCTACCTAACAAAAGTAGAAATATCTACCTTTGTTAGGTAGATATTTTCGAAGACTTTTATATCTGTTACATCTTACGTTTTATTCATCTTGTTCATTAAAAAACTCTCTCATATAATCAAATTGTTTTTGCTGCCGATCAGTCAACTCATTCTTTGTATAGTATTCTACAAGTTCTGAAATAATAGCATATGTCTTATTTTCATCCATGAATTTTCCAAGTACACCAATTTGAATATGGAGGTCATGCGGAACTTTAATTGATTTTACGTTATTATTTTTTCCAACAACCGATTTTACTTTCCGTGGTGCTTTGGTTTTTGTTTCTGGAATAGGTATAGCCGAATTTTTTTCAGGCAAAGAAGCAGTTGTTTCAGTTTTCTCCTCGTTAACTCCTGGTTCATTTAGCGACCGTGGAAAATTTTGTTTGTCATTGCTGAATTTGAAGTCATTTTGACTGTTTATAACTACAGGTCTTGGTCTTTCAAGAGTGCTTGTTTTCGTCTTTTTCTTAATTAAAGGCCCCTTCTTTGAATTCTCAGACATGAACGCTTTCCTCCTCAAACCTTGCAAGTTTTTCTTCAATTTCATCTACTACATCTAAGAACGTTTGATGTGCTTTGCGATCGTGGTGATCTTCATTTTTAATCCCTGTCATATCCCATGCTTTTAAACGCTCTAAATGTTTAATAACATTTTTAAAGACATTGTCATCTCCGAAAAGCTCTGTTGCTCGTTCGACTGTACTTTGATCTACGCGTCCACCAGCTCTTAAAAGAACTGGTAAAACTCCAAGCACTTGTATGTCTGCTTCATATTCATCTGCCATAAATTGCAGATATGAAACATAAGTTTCTGCACCCTCAAGAGATAATTCTTGAGCTTGCAATATAATTAGGACATAATCGGAAGCCATCATAGCATTATCAGAGTAATCGCTTATAGTTGGCGGTACATCGATGAAAATATAATCGTAGTTTGCTTTTAAAGGTTCAAGCAAAGTTTTTAAAAGAGTAATTTGCTCTAAATCGCTTTGAAAGTTTTGGTAGAGAAACTTTGAGAAGTTTTTAAAGGAGACTGCAGCCGGGATAAGGTCAAGGTGGTCCGTTACTTTCACCACGACATCTTGAAGATTCCCTTCTTTAAAGCCGTCAAATATAGTTTTGTCTATTTCTTCGATCCCTGCTGAACGTGCAATTAATGTGCTAGCGTTCCCTTGCGGATCCATATCTACTAGAAGAACCTTTTTCTTATGTACAGTTGCATATTCCCAACTTGTCATTACGGAGACTTTAGTTTTCCCAACGCCACCTTTAAAGTTACCTACTACAATTGTTTTGGCTGCCATCAATATTCCTCCTTGAATTTTTTGTTTACTACAAACTTCTACCTAACAAACTTCTACTTCTGTATATAACTGATAATAACACAAGTAGAAGTTTGTGATAATAAAAAATCAAATGTAACACAAATGTAATATTTGGTCTTTTACCCATGTACAGGTAGAAAAGTAGAAATATCTACTTTTGCGAGAAAGAGAGTAATTCCAACAAAAGTAGAAAAGTGGAAATATCTACTTCTGTGAGAAAGAGAGTAATTCCAACAAAAGTAGAAAAGTAGAAATATCTACTTATGCAAGAACGATAGTCATTCTAACGAAAGTGGAAAAGTGGAAATATCTACTTCTGCGAGAAAGAGAGTAATTCCAACAAAAGTAGAAAAGTAGAAATATCTACTTTTGCGAGAAAGAGAGTAATTCCAACAAAAGTAGAAATATCTACTTTTGCTGGAATGATAAAAAATATATTTAGCCCATGCTACTGTTAAATCAACTTTTGTAAGAAAGTTTTATTATTAAATTTAAAGATCATAGTTACACAGGTAGAAAAGTAGAAATATCTACTTCTGTGAGAAAGAGTGTTATTCCAACAAAAGTAGAAAAGTGGAAATATCTACTTCTGTGAGAAAGAGAGTCATTCCAACAAAAGTGGAAAAGTAGAAATATCTACTTCTGTGAGAAAGAGAGTAATTCCAACAAAAGTAGAAAAGTAGAAATATCTACTTCTGCGAGGAAGAGAGTAATTCCAACAAAAGTGGAAAAGTAGAAATATCTACCTATGTGAGAAAGAGAGTAATTCTCGCATAGGTAGAAAAGTAGAAATATCTACTTATGTTAGTCCGATAACCTTGATTTACCGCTATTTACATAGCATTCCCTTTGCTTTAGCTTAAAGAATATAGAGAGCCTAGTAGAGCTTGTATAAGACGGGGAGGGGGATGCTTTGTGGTAATTATGAGTAACATATTTGATTTGGTTCTTCACGAAGGGATTAATACCTACAAGTTAAAAAACTCAAAGGCAGCTTTCCCTGAAGTCGTAAAAGATAAAAAAAAGTTACAAAGACATAAAAAAGGTGCCATCTGTGTGACCCGTTCGAAGGAAGATCTATCAACACCGTTCGGTGTAAAGGGTTATGTAATAACCTCTCTAGAAACCCTCTTGGAGGATTTTTCTGTACTTTCTCATTGGACCCCCAATGTATACAACTACTTAGGGTACTCTGATAAAGAAAGACGGCACCTCAAGGGACATACGGAACAGAACCTGCAGCAAATCAACACCTTCGTCGTCGACATCGACTCAAAAAAGCAGCCCTATACGGAAATCCTTACCGCAGCGCTCGAAAACAGCTTCGGGGTGCCAACCATGGTCCTGGAGACGCCGAAAGGGTTCCAGGTCTATTTTGTGCTGAAAAGTCCGCTATTCATCAGCAACCAAAACGATTTCCGCGGACTAAAAGTCGCGAAACGCATTTCTGAAAACATCCGCCGCAGTTTGGCCAAGGTTTTGCAGGGCGTCGATCTGTCCTGCAACGACTTCGGCTTTTTTCGTATGCCCAATGAACAGAACGTCCGCTGGTTCTCCGAAGAGATGGTCTTTCAGCTGCATGACCTGATTGCGTGGTCGAAACGGCAGGACGATGATCAGAACCGCGGGCTTTTCGTCGTGGAATCAAAAGGACAGGCGATTGATCCGACGCAGGCGGAGTGGTTCCGGGAATTGTTGGCCACGCGTCATGTGAAAGGCAGCGAAGGGCAGATTGGCCGTGATAACCTGATGTACACGTTGGCACTGGCTTGCTACAGCGCAGGAAAAGGAAAAGCGGAAACGCTGGATCTGCTTGATGAGTACAACTCTTCCCTGGAAACGCCTGTCCGCCACAGTGAAGTCCAGAAAATCGTCAAGAGTGCATACAAGGGACGGTTCAAAGGCGCGAACCAAGCCTATATCCAGGAATTGCTGGAAGCCTGGCTTCCGGGCAAGGATGTCTCCATCACAAATCACCTCGGGGGCTGGCACAAGTTCAAGAAAGAACGAAAAGACCGTGTCCGCTCCCATTACGAGGAGTGGGAAGAAGATATCCTGACCTACATCCAGGCGGAAACAGACAGCGCACAGCCGATCAAATGGACGACGCAAAGCGCCATCTGTGAAGCCGTCGGGATTCCCCGCAGCACCTTCAATGAAGTGGTACGGAAATCGAAGAAGATTCTCATCAAGCGGAGCGGGAAAGGCCGCAGCGCCCGAACAGGTTTGACCTCTGTCGCTGTGCTTCTTCAGTGTGCACTCGAATTCAACCAGAAACACCGCAGTTTGTATTACGAAGCTGTTGCCGAGATGTCCCGCTCCCGTGAGAACAAAACCGCGTTATGGGAGCTTGAGTACCAGCTGGACTTGCTGACTCGCTTTCCTGAAAATCGCTCCACAACTGGTAAAAATTTCAATTCTTCTTAATTGTCCAGTCTGCCAATACATATCTGTATACGTGTTTAGATTTTGGGTTCTGCGAAGTACTCCTAAGGTTATCTGGTTCTGAGGAATGGGATTTGGGGGATTATTGGTTGAGCTGTTAAACTGAATAAAAAGAAAGGCAGGGAATGAGGATGCTGTATGGCTATGAGGAGTATCGATTAAAGGCAGGGATTTCTCCTGGTACGCTGGTGACGGAAGTGGAACTGCTGAAGTCCTTTGTTCGTTTTGTCAATGAGCGGAATGGGAAACAGGTGGAGCCATATGAGATCCGACCTGCCGATGTCCGTGCGTTCCTTGATCAGGAAAAGGGGAAGGGATTGAAGGCGACTACCCTCAAAAGGAAGCTATCTCACATTCGGCAGTATTTCCATTACTTGTGGAAGGTGGGCAAGGTGCCGGTGGATTTCATGCCGAAGTTTGAATACGAGCTGGTGGTCGAGAGGACTCCTGCGACGTTGTATTACCAGGAGTTTGCGGATGAAAAGCGGAAGGTGCTGCAGCATCGGGCATTGATGCTGAATGCGAAGCTGTATTTTCTGTTTGCAATGAAGGGTTTTCGGATGCGGGAGATCGAGCGGCTGCAAAGCAAGCATTTTCGGGACCTGGGGGACCGGGTGGAGATGAATTTTGTGACGTTGGAAGATGTCTATTGGCATCTGGTTTTCGAGGATCCGATGGAAGTGGCTGTGATTGTCCAGGCATTGGAGCGGGCGCTCTTCCGGGAACATGATTACTTGGTATCTTCAGATAAAAAATATGGAGCGGATTATGTGCGCAACAACATGAAAGACATCTACCATGGTCTTACTTCGCTGTTACCGAAGCCTTTTAAGACGGAAGAAGTCCGGATGGCTTATATTTACGATCTCTACAAGGTGCAGGGAACGTCATTTGATGAAATGGTGGCGTTATTGGGGATTACGCCTGAATCGCTTACATCGTCCTTAAAACTGGTTTTTGAGCGGTATAAAACCAAGGAAATGAAATAATGGTTCCTAGAATAAGTCAGAAGAATTGATTCCTCCATGGGTTGATGTCGATGGAGAAAGGCTGGCCATTCATTCTAAAGTAATTAAACGGATATGATGTTCTTTGAACAAGGCGGCATCCTTGTTCTGGTAATAGTGTTCCGCAGCCCGGCAGAGGGATTGGCAGAGCTTTTCGATATTGATTGAGACAGTGCGGGTTTTATGAACTTTCACGTCATTGTCCGGTTGATGGGGCCAGGAAGAACCGTTTAAATCAGCACCGCCGATGGTCAATCTGAATTCATAAGCATAATAAAATTCTTCGTCCTCGCTCTTATCCCAATCTTTGATTCGAATGTTGCCGCTATGTAAGAAAGAGCAGCGCAAGGAATAACACATCTTCCCGGTGAAATAGGGATTTTTTGCTTTAGTGTAATCATCGGTCCATCCAGTAGGATCTGCGAAGTATTGATTGACCCAATCATCGAACCAGGCAACATATTGTTTTCCGATATTCCGTTTGCCATTCTTGTGTGTAAAATCGGGATATTCAATCTTCCCGCAAATATCAGGTAATGTTAATGCCAGGGCAAGGGCGGATAAATAGCTTTTATTTACAAGAGCGAGCTTTATATCATTTATTTTATCCAGCATGAGGGCACCTCAGATTTATTATTTTGGGATTTTTAATCGGAATTTTTTTGTATAGATCTAGCTTATCAGCTGAATCAGTTAAAGTCCTCAGTTCTTCTATATGAGAACTGGGGATATGATCGATTCCTAAGTTAGAGAACCAGTCCCAAATTTTATCTTTTCGTAGCAGTAAATAGGTAAAGAACGGCTTAGTCGGATATATAATCTGGTAACAACCTGAATGTACCACTTCGAAGAGAAAAGAAGTGCACAATTAAAATATTAAAAGGATGTGATCTATTAGGTCACATCCTTTTGGTTGTTAAAAATAACTATTTGCTGTGTTGTGAACTCTAATCTTCTTATTCATAAGAGTGATAGTGAACGATGGCATGGCATTGCATCAATCAAAGTAGTTTGCATGGCTTCTTGGTATATTGAGTAAGAATTTCTACCATGGGTGGAAACATTTGCTCTTTCGACTTGGCTGCAGCTATCACTTCTTCAACATTGACGATGAACGTGCGACATGCGGGCTGCAAGGCCAGTATCTCATTTGAAGCATTAGAAGTTTGATTATAAACCAAGAAGAGAGAGACGCTAGGTTTATGTGAGCCAAACTGGGTATTCCACGTTTGTATACGCTTCATATTTGTTCTTGCTTTTTGATAACTTCGAACAGAACCTTCCTCCATGTAGAGGAGACCAATTGGAATGATTTTATCTTCTAGGAGAAGTTCTGTTATAAAATCAAGAGTATAAGTATCTTGAAAGAGCAGGCGATTTAAGTTTTCATTTTGCGCCATTCTATAAGAAACCTTTTGTTTCGAAGCCAGACGGGAAAAGTTCAACCAACTATTTGTAACACCTTTTGCATGTAGATTTGTTACTGTGGCACGATTTTTCAACATTTTATAGAGAAAATCAGTTGTGCGATGTGATGGAAGAACAAATACTTCAAATTTTTCAGGCCAGTCAGTGTGTTCGGAGAAAAGTTGTTTTAAAGAGCCCACTCTTTTTTCTTTGGGTGAGTCATCGTTTGCTAATGTAGATAAACCTACTGAGAAAACGACAACTAAAGGTTTTTTCAAATATCTAGCCAGCCTTTGGTAACGGTCGAATTTCGTTTTAATAATACTATTTATCTGCCTTCCTGTATCGAGTTCGAGGCAGATGATCTGGTCTTTTGTATCAAATATCCAATCCGGTATGACTGGACTATAGCCAGTTTGCGAGTTGGCATATGAAATCTCCTCGTGCTGATCTCCCCTGTAATACTGGCACTGCAAAGATTTGAAAGATTCCTCGCTTCCAATCAACCGTTCGACTAATTCTGTGAAAATGGTGTTAACCGTTTTGTTATGTGGTGTTGGCATCTTTAACTGCGGTCCGTATTTTTTTCGACGTTCGGCATGCTTTTGGGTAATCACCTTCTCCTGTATCAAAAGGTCGAATCCTCTACTGCCAAGACGATAAGCATACTGCGGTGGCCGATTTTCTCCTTGCTTAGGAAAATCCGTTTTTAATTGGACGAGTATACCGCTTTTCACCAGCTTTCCTAATCGCATAGAGATAGCGTATTTCGAGCGTGGTTTTTTGTGGCCTGAATTAAAAAGCCGGTGGATATTCCCGGCAGGGAAAACACTGAAGTCGTGAATGTACTTTATGATTTCGAATTCCCTTTCGGTAAGGTGGATCCCTGTATAGCGTGATGTGGATTTCATTACATAAACATTTTCCATTTGTATTCCTCCCAACAAAAAAACCCCACTAATAAACAGAGATTCGCGAATCTCCATTAATCAGTGGGGTGCTCCCATTAAGTCATTTAGTTTGAGGAAATTATAGCATACGCGAGAAAAAATGCCTATATCGCTTTTTAAAAAGCTGCTATAGGTCTATTTTTACTTTGAGAAAACAACCAGCAGAACCGCTATTCTTGTTCTTTTTTGAAATACTTCTCTACCTGTAAACCTATAGGTTGCTCCACCGTAGATTGTAGGACTTGGAACCTGCCCCAGTAGCTTGCCACAACAGTAAGAAAGGGGCTTAACAGGGGTAAGCCCCTTCAAGTTAAGCCCTTACGCACATTTTTTTAGGACTTAACAGAGAGGTGAACGAACAAGGGTTTAACAGGAAGAGAAATTAATTGAAGTTATATAAATTTTGACTTCTATTGCTAGGGGCTCTTAGTGATAGCTGGTGAGAAACTTGAATCAATTACGGAAGCAATTTCGGATTATCGGATCACTTGGATACAGAATCAGCCAATGGAAAGAGCTTTTTTAAGTCAGTCCACTTTTGTATTACTTTTTATGAAAACCTATGCTATAGTTATGTTAATTTCAACCAAACGCAAGCACTGCGCATATTACCGCTATCCATTAGGGATAGCGGCGATATGCGCTTTTTTTATTAACTAATTAGAGAAGGAAGGGTTTTCTATGTATAAGTCTAAAGTTGAAATCTGTTTGGTCATTACAAATGAGGTAGTAACAGAAATGAAAGAAACCATTATCGAAGCAGTAGTTAAAGAGAGATATAAAGTAAATCATTACCATTCAATCGAAGAATTTCTTGGTTGGTATGTAAAATATCCCTCCGAAGTATGCCTAATTACGAATGAAGGCATCGCTTCTGAATCTTATCGAGAACTTAAGAAACATTTTCAAGAATTAAAAGACATTATCTTAATAGAACCGCGTGATGAAATATCGACAATTGCAGAGCACAATATCTATATTGATTCAAAAAGCGGTGAAATTAATATTGATGAGCTGCTTCAAACAATAGATTTCATCGTTGAGGAATTAGAAATGGCGATGTATAACGGAGAGATCGACGAAGACGATGAGAATGAGATGGATGAAAAGAACTTACAAGCAGAGAGGTCTATAAATATCGATGAAGTTGATAAATTGCAACCGAATCCAACTCCAGCTGGAGAAAAGCGAAATGAAAAGATACATGAATCAAAAGAAAGGGAAGATAATCACGAAAAACCAAGTGAACAGTTAGAACATGTATCAGCTGTAGAAACAGTTGAGGAAGATGTAAATGAGCAGGAAGTAGAAGTTAAAGAACCGGTTGATGAAGCTGCTCCAAAGAATGACGTTAAGGTGCCCTTTCAAGGTGATCCTTTTCCAATGCGAATGAGAAATCTTCAAAAAAGCTTATCGGGACTTGAAATGGAAAAAAACAAGACCATTGGTGTTTGGTCGCCGTTACCTGCAGTTGGGGTAACGTCATTTCTGATAAATTTTTCTCTCTTTCTTTCAGAGAACAAAGTCCATACAGCTGTTCTGGAAGGTCTTTCATGGAAATACATTATAAACCAGTGGTTAAAGCGGCATTCGACAATTCCGGATAAATGGGTGAGTTTAGCTCATAATCTAAACGCTGCTGAACCACTGGGGAACAGCGAGTGGCTTTACCGGGGAGTAAAGTTCTTTCCTATTCACCGAGATGATCTGCAAAGAAGATACACTCCAGAGTCAATCAAAGCTTATCACTGTATGACAGAAATTTATGATGTGACACTGGTGGATATGCCGACTGGAGAAATGCATGAGATCACAAATGAATCCCTTAAATACATGGATGAATTATGGATTATTGTATGTGATCGCATTCAGCAGCTGCGCAGCTGGAAAGACTATATCAAAAAGATTGAAAAAACGCATAATATTCCAATTCACCTTATACACAATCAAATGATTGATGAATCAAAACCTGATTCAATAAGTAAGATGATGGAACTGCCAATGCTTGCTACAATTCCAGCTTTATGGGAAGAAACAGCAAAGAACTACTACCAGAACAAACCACTTTATCTGCAAAAGAAAGTTCAACCTATACTCGAACCGCATTATCATCAACTTGCTACACATCTGATTGGTTCATCATTCAAACTACAAGATAAAAAAACATCCATGTGGGAACGAATTACGAAAATCGGAAGGTCTTAAAATAACTTATATGGATAATGAACTTTGGAAGTTAGATTAATTGTAGTGATTGCGGCTATTATTACCGCAATAAGCATAGCGGATATAAGTAAAAAGAGCTTTATTGCGGTAATCATTGCGAAAATATAATGTAATAAGTACGGCAATGATTACTGCAATAAATAAAGAAATATCAGCATTGCAGTGAAAGGAATGATTCATAGTAAGTTCCTAAAAAAAAGTGATGGATGACTGCAGATTCCGCTTTAATTCAGTTAAACTAAGAAAAAGCAGATTGTTTTGCATACTAAAAGAAGCGCGACAGAAGTTGAAAGAAAGAGAGATGAAAAGAGATGAAACCAGGCTTGGAGAATGCGAAGGAACGATTTACTCATCAGTTGGAAAAAGACTTAGTCTATTTTGCAAATCGGCAAAATAAATCGCTTAGTTATTCAGCGGCAAACACCATTGCACAACGCGTATTGGAAAATGCAGATTTGGAAAATCCGGCATTTCAGCATAAGGGAACTTCCTGGCTGGCTCGAATTATCGTTGATAACTTTCCCGCTCCTAAGATAGATCCTACAAATGAAAACTGAAGGCAAACGAGAATGGAAGGGAAGATTTGTTGTCGAAACATCCTATTGTTATTCAGGGAACCAGCTTTCTGCAGGCGAAGGAAAGTGATCTGTTGACTGAAAAAGAGCTGGCCATTGTCCTTGAGATAGTCTGCATGGTCGATTCAACAGACGAAGACGACAAAGATTACGAATGGTCAGTCCAGGAATGGTATGAAATTCTAGGGATAACGGGATCCAATCGGGATTTTCAATTTAAAAACATCTTTCAGGATCTCCTGATGAAAATAGTAGAACTACCCCGTGAAGGTAGAGGGTGGCTCCTGACTCACTGGATCTCCAGCGTTTTATACTCGAAAAACACTGAAACCGTGAAGATCGGGTTAACCCCGGAACTAAGACCCTACTTCTTGCATTTAAAACATTCACTTAAACTTGAATGAAAATAGAATAACAAAGGCGATGAAATTGCCAGTAAGCTTTACTTTGTCGCCTGGACTACTTTAGCTACGATGCCAAAAGATGAGGGAAAAGACTGGTTGCTTGTGATAAAAAGAAGAGGAGTTGACGGTGATGACAGTAAAAGAAGCGATGAAAGAAATTGAAAAGAAAAAGTATGAATTCTTCCGTTGCCGAATGCTGAGTGCTTCCACCTATACAACAATTTTCTACTTCGGCTGGCGGGCCAAAAGAGTGCTGAAACAATCCAAAAGAAGAGCAATGGCTGACATGAATAGCCTAAAGTAGAGCAGCAGTAGTGCAATCTGCAATGATAATCCGAAAGAAGGTAGAAAAGATGCCCACTTTGTCTGAACTCATGAAAGGATCCGAAAAACTGAAGTTTCAAATCCTGCAGCAGCGGATGATGGAAGCTCCAACCTATCTGACCTCGCTGTATTTCAAATTGCGAGCAGATGCGGTGTTACGTCGGGCAGAGCGACGGATCCTGCGCGAGGCGAAAGGGAGACAGAAGCGTAAAAGCAGAAAGGGATGCTGACCTTTAGGAGTTCCGGTCAGCATCTCTTTTCTTCATTTTGACTGTTGCCTGTTCATAGTATTCGGCCAGCCGGTCTTCGTCTCTTACTTTAGCCAGGAGCACCCAAATGCTTTTCGACACATCGTTCACGCGTTCAGTATCTAACGAGTATTTGCTGCGGATCTCGTCTTTCACATCCTCCAGAGACAGATCGCAACCTTTTCCGGCGTTCACCAGCTCACTGAAGAACAGCGATACGTACCGCGCGGTCTCCTGGCGGTAGGGAGTCCCCAAGCGCAGCATCTCTTCCGCTTCCAACTGGGCCATTTCCAAGGCTCTTTTTTCGTGTTTCACCATCTTTACCTCCTTCCAGGTGCCGTTCGAACTGAACGGTCAATGAAACGCCTGTATATCCTCTACGTATGACCCCGTTTCAGCTTTGCAGACGTAACGCTCTAATGGCCTGTGTGGAAGAAGCGGCCAGCACTTTAAAAGGCCACAGTTTTGGTCCGCACCTTTGATGGTAGCCTTCCGCATAAACCATTCCTTGAAAGGCGGTTATTGTCATGGGTTTTGAGATAAGTAACCGTAGATCAGTTCCGTTGCTGCGTCGATGGAGTCCAATTGTTCTTCTTTTGGAAGCTTCGAAAAGTAAACCGTGTATACCCCGGTGTTTTCTGAAAATTTGATTTGAACCAATGAGGGACTTTCTTTTGTCGAGTAATGGTTGATGCCAATGCTGTTCGATTCTGCCCTTGTTTCCAGGAGCAGTTTGATATTTTCCTTCTTCATCCCCATCCTCCTTTCTTTTCGTTCCAGAATCGCAAGTTTACGTGACTCCGCTATATGCTTTAGCCAAAACGCAGATGGGCAAGAGGAATGAAAGGGCAGTAAAACAAAATGACCCACCGTGGTCCGCATTGTGAAGAGGCGTGGTGGGTTCTGTAGCTTCATTCTATACATATTGAGGAGGAGTGGCTACCCTTAAATTTTGTTCTGCAACTCTTCCAACAGCAGCTCGGCGCCTCTTGGACTCAAATACAAGCCTTTCACGTAAGTGGATTCAACGTTTTCGTTCAGGAGTTCTCCCGTTACCGCGCAGGTACGATCGGTCTCATATTTTTTGAGAATGATTTTATCTTCTTCAAGAAAGATTTCCATCGGATCTCCTACTGAAATACCCAAGGCCCTTCTCAACTCGATGGGCGTAACAATACGTCCTAACTGATCAACTCTTCTTACAATCCCGGTACTTTTCATCTTATGACTCCTTTGAAAAATGAATATTATACATTGTCTGTTATAAATTCAATTCTTTTTTGACGTCATCCAAGGAATGACGTGTTTCCAACCTAGCAAGAACGCGGTCGAAATTTTCCCTATCGCGTTCATCTTCAATTTTTTCGATAATGAGATTTCGCCTCACGTCCAAAACGGATGTGTGTTCCAGTTTCACGTAATCGCGGATGTGTTTACTGTCGAGATCATCCACACGAAAGGAAAAGGTGGACATAGTTAACACCTCCTAAGGTAGATTTCAAACAGAAACGATTTGCTGCTCTTCGGCTACATGTGGCTGATTGCTCAAAATTTCTAATAGTCTCCGGGCTGCACCACTCGGTTGGTTGGTGCCGTGTTCCCACGATTCAATCGTTTTGACAGAGACCCCAATAAGAGCTGCAAATGACTTCTGCGTTAAATTCATCTGCAAACGCAGACTTTTGATGTCCTGTGCAGAAAAAGTGGCCAATTCCTTAATCGCCACGGTCTTTGTTCGTGCTTTTGCTCGGTTGCCCTCTGCATATTCAACAGCTTGGCCTAAACTGGTTTTCAGTTCATCGAAAAATTGATTCTCATTCATTGTCCATCCATCCTTTCGGAAGTATACAAGCTCTTCAGCTGATCTACGAATTGTTTCAGTATCTTCTTTTGATCTGGCTTCAACGTTTCTTGCTGATTTTTCGCATAAATCAGGAGCAAAATCGTATGGGAGGAAGTCTGAATATCCAAGTAGATAATTCGGTAAGCGCCACTCTTTCCTTGGTTATCACTTTCAGGAGAAAAACGCATCTTCCGGAGTCCGCCCGTACCAGCGATTACAGCACCTTGACTTGGATCCATCAGCAATTGTAGTTCCAACTCACGCTGCTCAGCTGCACCAAGGCCCTGCTGCTTCCACTTTTGATCAAAATTTTCTACGTATACAAATGTCCGTTTCATAACTACCTCTTCGACTAGTGACTTATGTATCTATTATACCCTATTGAATAGGGGTTTTCAATTCGTAGCAAAAACCATAGAAAAAATTTCAGGAGAAGCAGCTGCGCAGCCATCTTCCTTTTTAATGAAGGTAAATTCCATTATCTGTGTGAAGCTTTTTTCACAGAGTAACAAAGAATGAAATGTATTCGAAAAAGACTGCCAGCTTGGACAGTCTTTTTGTGTTTATTTATTTGCTAGTCTTTCTAAAAAATCTTCCCTATTTGAAATGAGATTTTTCGCTTTCCAGCGATGATAAGAACGACAATGTTTCGAGCAGAGTGCGACAGCTTGTACCTTGTTGCTGCAATCGTTAACCACGCATATCTTGACAATTTCAGCTCGCTTAGACGGATGCAGCGGAGAATCTCCCCTGTAGCGCTTTCGATAGTAATGATACTTACACAAGCCTTTATTTTTGATTGGTGCACCGCAATCATTGATGCTGCAGATTTTCAATATTGACGAATCGATAAATTTTTAATAAATAGATCTAAATCACTTTGCCAGCTCATTCGAAATCTTCCACCTCTTTTCTTGTAAATAATATTCGGCAAAAGAGGATGTAGTCCTGCAAAGACTTTAAATAATAATTCTCGTAAGAAATTATTCGTTGCGGCAGCTAATAATAAGACTATGGATTGCCAAAGAGTAAAGACATTAGAGGATTAACAATAGTTATAAGAAGTTATTTCGAAAGGGATTATGATACTCTCTAGAGAATCTACATAATTAAAGTGTAGCTAAATTTCGGATTTTACATGAAAACAATCTCTTAACTAAAAAAGGGTGAAAAAATGGATTATTTATATATTGATGAAAAAGGGCCACAAGAAACAATAAGAGCGTCGAATCCTTATAACGAAGAAAGAAAGATTAAATTAGGAAATGACAACATGCATGTTTACGTTGCCGATGTAATAAAAATCAACAAAGATAATCTTTCCATAATTGAAGAGAACTACAAGTTGTTAGAGAAAAAATACATAGCTTCTAGAAAGTTTGATAAGGAATTAAAAGGAAAAGATATTTTAGATAAGAATTTTAAGTTCGGAATTGCCAGCATGAAAAATCATGAGTTAGATTTTTATAACTCCTTAATAGATTTGCTGCTTGAAAATCAGGTAGATAACTTATTGTTGTCAATAAATAAAATGTCGTTAGTTGCTGATAATCGACTGACGCACTGGATACTTGAATTAGAAAAGAAAAGGTTTATAGAATCAGCTTGGCTGCTAAAATACTCTATGGTTAAATATTTAGAACTTGAAGCGAGTGCTAGTGTGATTCTATCCATTTTCGATTCGAATATAAGTAATAGAGAAGTTCTTACAGAAATTCAAAAAGACTTAGGAACGTTTATTGAAAAGAACAAAAATATTAATAGAATGAGAGGACAAATAGCAGAATATAAGGGGTTAATCGAAACTATAAAAACCAAAAAGCATTTAATTTCAAGTTCTTCATTTGAGGAAGTTTCATTTGATTGGGAAAAGTTGAGCTTTGATATTGACTTGTGGACGACAGAAATGAGCCTAAACACCAAATTCAGTACGCAATCAACCAAACTCATCCTCGATGAAGGAATACCTTTACAACCATTTAAAAAATTTAATTTTTTATTAGTCAAAGAAGAAGATTCTGCTGACCATGTTGGACTTCGAATTTCTGATGTTTTGATTGTATTTATGGGTAAAATGATTTCTAAATTAGCAAACGACGTAAGATATGATAAAAAACGACCAGAAGAAAGAAAACTACTCTCTGAATCTTGGTTTGCACTAGAAGAAAAACAATTTGAGTTGTTAAAAAAATGAAGGAGTATTTTTTTCCCGATAACTCAACCTACTGTTTTGTAGTGGATGTCTATTTTGATGATGCAGCTTTACTGCAAACTTATTTTGAATATGTTAGTACTTATAAATCTTTTGAAAGCTATAAAACGCAGACTAAAAACCATGTAGACAATCACTATGTACATATTTCGAAAGTGCTCCGTTCTAGATGGGATCTGGCAATAAGAAGTGAAAAAGTGATTAGAAAGAAATATGGAAGTATGATTGCTGCCATAGAAGCCGGAGTAATGCGTCCTCTATAATTGAATTATGATTATATAAAATTTGTAAAAATCAGTTCAATACTAGGTCGAGCAGAATTAATTTCTTATTTGTGTTTGCTGGTAATGAGTAGACATGTCTAAAAGATACCTTTGAATTTTTAGTAATTATGCTTCTCATATTAAAATAGGTTACTTTATGCAGCAGTTTATGTTACTTACAGTAACCAAATAGGGGTGAGAAATTGTCTGAAATGTACGATTTAGAAAAAGTAGATCAAACTGTAATTACTATTGATGAGGAAACTCTTCTAGAGGATATAGATGTCCGGTATTCTTTAACCATTCCATTTTTAGACCGAGGAGAAGGCTTATCAGTAGGTATCGTATTAATGAATCCATCAAAAGCCAACATGAATATATCAGATAGTACTGTTAACAAGCTAATAAAATTATTTTATGAATACCGGGTAAATAATCGCCAAATTAAAGATCTTACCATTTTTAATGTTTTACCGATCTATGCCAGTAATACAAAATTATCTATAAAAAAAATTAGGAATTTACATTTAGCAAATACTCTCGATGAAGTTCAAAAGCGTAATGAAACCAAGATAAAATTGAAAATGAAGAATAAAAGTCTAATAGTATTAGCTTGGGGGAAACCGGAAGTTAATACTATACCTAATTTACTTTATTACAAAGAAGTTCTGCGCATTGTTAATTTAGTTTCTACTTTACATAAAGATAATTTATATGTTTTAGACATTGAAAATGCTAAGAGCACTTTTACTGAGCATGGAGACCCGCGGCACGCTGGACGCTCTGTTACTTTAAAAGGTTTGAATAAGATAAAAGCCTCAGATTTGTTTGGTCTATAAAAACTGTAATTTCATTTTGAAGTCCATTGATTGACTTATTAGGTTACAGGGAACGATTGCTTGATAGTGTTTCTTCTTTATTTCACAATCGAGCAAAAGGAAGGGCATTGAAAAGCGTTTAAACGTTGTTGGCTGTCAATGTCTATCAATTGTAAGTTTCCAATAGTTACGAACATTTTGATAGGCTGTTTGAGTACAAAATATTTGTTTGGACAACAGAGGATTATCTATAATAATTCGTTTGCTCTGTATTGGCTTCCAGTAGGAAAAGTTACTTCTATTGATATACTTATTAACTAGATAACATCAAAAAGTCTTTTGAAACAGGTACAGGAACAGTTTATATTTCATAAAGATAGGGGGATTTTTATGCTGACTGGATTAATCGACTATAACGGTAAAACATATGTCTTTAAATTACACAAGGAATCCTTTGCTTTAGAAATTGAAGACACTGAAGAAAGGGAAAAGCTCCCCTTTTTAGGCGTAGCTTTTGGCTTTAATAAGGAACCTGGAAATGAGTTACAAAAAACCGGTACTCTAATCGCAAAGGATTTTGAAAAAGGAAAAGCAATTCATTTTCACATTAAAGATGTATACCAATCTGCGCCAAAGACATATAAAGCTTCTTTAATATCCTATATCGTATTTGACGGTGGAGAGACTTCTTTTGATGGCTTAGAAATACAAGCAGATGAATTAAATTGGTTTCACAATATCAGTCTAGCTTTTGAACACTACAAATACTTTGAAGATGGAGAAGGAGAGCTGAGACTAAAACCTTTTGACAAAACTACTGAAGAATTCGAATTTGATTTAAAAGATAAGTTGATAAAAGGAAATCTAAGTATAAGAAGAGATGTAACAAAAATTGCAACAAGTCCTCTAAAACTCAATTCAACTTTAAATTATCAGTTTGAAGATACTACAGATATTTCTATGGCTAATGATTTAGTATCTTTAACCAGACAACTACTAGAGTTTATTAGCTACAGAAAAAATTTGCATATTAATAAATTAATATTGAAGAAGAAGTTCGATCATGAGAACTATTCTATTGGAGAATTATATGTTAGATATCCTCAGCCAGAAGAAAAGGAAGAAGAAAAAATCATAAGAGAACGAATAATATCATACCCACTCTTAGGTTCTTCATTCACAAAGTTATTGGAAAAAATATCTCTGAAAAAAGTATACCTAAGACATATACCAGTAAATTATAAGTCTATAAACACGATTACTCCTGCAAGGTTTGTTATGGCAACTGCTGGGTTTGAGTGGCAATTCGAGATTTCTCACAAAGCCAAAAGTGAAGAAAATAAGCAGAAATACGAAAAGGAAAGAAACGAAGTTTTAGATTTTTTAAATGAAAAAATTGAAGAAACCACTGGCAAGAAGGAAAAGAAGTTCTTTGATAGTTCAAGAAGATTCTTTGAAAAAAACCAATCCCAACTAGCTGCTAATATAATGTGGGCATTAAAGGAATCTGATGAAGTTCTTAAAGATTTCATTGAAAGTGCATATACTATGAACGGCATTGAAAGCGAAGATTTCAAGCGTAATGTAATTGCTGAACGAATTCAAAAAGATCGCAACACTTTTGCACACGGAAATTTAAGCACAGAATTCAATAAGTTAATCGATATTGACTTATCAGTATTAGAATGGCTTTATTACGCTATGGTTTTAGATGATATTGGTGTCTCAAAGGAAAACGCAAGGAAATGTATAAATGACTTATTTCAACGCGGGTATAACTACCGGTAGTTTATTTATCGTAAAAGTAGGATTAAAAGATTGAATTCTTAGAAAGTTAATCTAACAAGGAAAACATTAGAGCCTTCTAATACAGAAGGCTTTTTATATTCATAGAATTTTATCAATGAAAATAAAGAAATGTATAATTACTCCTTTTTTATAGGTTAGAATGAAGTAAAGAGATTAACATTTTATTTTATCCTGACATGGTAAGAGGGAGGTTGAACGATTTGAAAAGTAAAAAAGAAATGACAGAAGAGGATATAAAAAATCGATATATAACCCCGGCTATCCAAAATGCTGGATGGTCAATTGAGCAGATGCTTTTCGAACATAGCTTCACAGATGGAAGAGTTATTGTAAGAGGAAATATCACGACAAGAGGTAGGCGGAAACGTGCAGATTATCTATTGATGCACAAAAAACATCTTCCAATTGCCATTGTCGAAGCAAAGGATAACAAGCAAGGGGTCGGTGCAGGTATGCAGCAAGGCATTTCCTATGCAGAGCTGTTAGACGTTCCGTTTGTCTACAGCTCAAATGGAGATGCTTTTGTAGAACACGATCGAACCACTGGTAAAGAGCGTGCCCTTCAACTGGATGAATTTCCGACAGAAGAAGAACTGTGGACACGCTATGTAAATTGGAAAGAACTTTCGGATAAACAGGAAAAACTGATTGAAGAACCGTATTATTTTCAGCTTGGTGATAAGACGCCTCGGTATTATCAGCGAGTGGCTATCAATCGAACGCTGGATGCTGTTTCTCAAGGTCAAAATCGGATTATGCTTGTGATGGCCACGGGAACCGGCAAAACTTATACGGCGTTTCAAATCATTTATCGCTTATGGAAAGCTGGTTTGAAAAAAAGAATTCTCTTTCTGGCAGACCGCAACATACTAGTAGATCAAACGATGACGAATGATTTTAAACCATTCGAAAAAGTAATGACTAAGATTGAAAACCGGAAGTTGGATAGCTCGTACGAAGTGTTTCTTGGTCTTTACCATCAATTGGCCGGGGAAGACGGAGAAGAACCATTCCGTCAATTCAAGCCCGACTTTTTCGATTTAATTGTTATTGACGAAGCGCATCGTGGTTCGGCAAAAGAAGAAAGCCGCTGGCGCCGAATTTTGGAATACTTTGATGGGCCGAATACAACTCACATCGGACTGACCGCAACCCCTAAAGAAACAAAGGATACCTCAAATATCTTGTACTTTGGAGAGCCGGTTTATACGTATAGTTTAAAGCAGGGAATCGATGACGGGTTTTTAGCGCCATACAAAGTTGTCCGAGTGGGAATTGATCGAGACCTTGAAGGATATCGGCCGGAAAAGGGAAAAACCGATATATACGGTAACGAAATTGAAGATCGTGATTATAATAGAAAAGATTTCGATAAAAAAATGATTATCGATGGACGAACAGAGATAGTAGCGAAGCGCATTACAGAGTTTTTGAAGAAGACTGATCGCTTTGCAAAAACTATCGTATTCTGTACAAACATCGACCACGCAGAACGGATGCGATCCGCATTGGTCAATTTGAATTCTGATCTCTATCAAGAGAATTCCAAATATATAATGCGAATAACGGGTGATAACGAAGAAGGGAAGGCTCAGCTGGATAATTTTATCGACCGTGCACTTCCTTATCCTACTATCGTGACAACATCTAAGCTTTTAACAACCGGAGTGGATGCGAAAACCTGTAAGCTCATTGTACTTGATACGAATATCGAGTCGATGACAGAATTTAAACAAATTATTGGTCGTGGAACGAGATTGGATCCTGAATACGGAAAAGAGTATTTTACAATTTTGGATTTCCGAAATGTGAGTCGTTTATTTGCAGATCCTGAATTTGACGGTGATCCTGTTCAAATCTTTGAAGTACCTAGCGGAGGAGAAATACCGAATCCAAATGATCCAGAGCCAAATCCAGGAGACGAATTGCCACCTGAAGGAACAGAAGGTAACGACAATCCTGACTTTCCTGGAGGAAACGATGGTAGATTCGGTAGCGGTGAAGGGTCGGGTAGAGCTTCTGTATACCGAGTAAATGATGTACCCGTTCAAATTGTTAGTGAACGTGTGCAATATTACGACAAAGATGGCAAGTTGATTACCGAGAATCTTATCGACTATACCAAAAATAATATTCGCAATGAATACGCGGATCTGGCAACTTTTCTGCGTTCATGGAAATCAGCAGATAAGAAAGTAGCTATTTTAGAGGAATTGGTTGAACAAGGAGTTTTACTGGATGCTTTACGTGACCAATACGATCATCTCAAAGAATTGGACGACTTCGACTTAATCTGTCATCTTGCCTTTGACCAACCAGCATTAACAAAATCCGAGCGAGCAAACAACGTGAAAAAACGCGGATATATTTATCAATATAAAGATGTAGCAAGGGAAGTATTAGAAATCTTACTTGATAAATATGCTGACGAAGGAATTAACGAATTAGATAGTACAGAAATTTTAGAGTTGCAAGAGTTCCGGAAATTCGGCAGCCCTTTAAAGATTGTCAAAGCGTTCGGTGGCAAAAAAGGTTACAATAAAGCAGTTAAAAATCTAAAAGAAGAGATTTATATCTCGTAAATAAGGAGTAACTTTTGAATGTCTATTACATCTTTTGTTAAAACTCTACAAAATATTATGCGTAACGACGCTGGGGTATCTGGAGATGCTCAGCGTATTGAACAGATTGTTTGGATGCTGTTCTTAAAAATATATGATGCAAAAGAAGAGCTTTGGGAATTTCACAATGAAGATTTCACTTCAATTATCTCAGAAGATTGCCGGTGGCGGAATTGGGCAGTTGATTTAAAAGACGGAGAATCCATGACGGGGGAAAAATTATTAACTTTTGTAAATAATGAACTATTCCCTGCTCTAAAAGCAATCGACGTGGATGAGAATACCCCAATCAGTAAAGCTATTGTAAAATTTGCTTTTGAAGATGCTTATAACTATATGAAAGATGGCGTATTGTTGCGTCAGGCAGTGAATGTTATCGACCAGATTGATTTCACAGATTATAAGGAGCGCCACGCCTTCAATGAGATTTATGAACAAATCTTAAAAGATTTGCAGGCGCAGCGCGCTTCGGGAGAATATTATTCCCCTCGAGCAACGACCGATTTCATTACCCAAATGATACAGCCACAGTTAGGTGAACGAATGGCGGATTTTGCTTGTGGAACAGGAGGCTTCCTAACTTCAACATTGAATTACTTAGAACCTCAAATCAAGACGGTAGAAGACCGAGAACTTTATAACCAATCAGTATTCGGCATTGAGAAGAAGGCGTTTCCTTACTTGCTAGCCATCACGAATTTGTTACTGCATGATATTGATGATCCAGTTATTATTCATGGAAATTCACTCGATAAAAATGTGCGTGACTACACCGATAAAGATAAGTTTGATGTAATTATGATGAATCCGCCTTATGGTGGCTCTGAGGTAGACAGTATTAAAATGAATTTCCCAATGGCGTTGCGCAGTTCTGAAACAGCAGATTTGTTTATGTCTACTATTATGTACCGATTAAAGAAAAATGGACGGGCGGGTGTAATCTTGCCAGATGGTTTCTTATTCGGAGCTGATAATGCGAAAAAAGCTATTAAAGAGAAGCTAATTAAAGAATTCAATCTGCATACAGTAATCCGTCTACCTCATAGTGTGTTTGCTCCCTATACATCAATCCGGACAAATATGTTGTTTTTTGATAAAACGAAATCGACAGAGGATGTCTGGTTTTATCGTTTAGACATGCCTGATGGGTATAAAAACTTTTCGAAGACTCGTCCAATTAAGTTAGAACACTTCGAACCAGCTATGGAATGGTGGGAGAACCGTACTGAGTTAAATGATGGGAAATACGATAAAGCTAGAAAATATTCAGTAGAAGAAATAACTGCTTTAAACTATAATCTTGATCTTTGTGGTTTTCCTCAAGAGGACGAAATTATTTTAGACCCTCACGAGTTAATGTCAACTTATATTGAAGAACGTACCCAAATAAATAATGAAATCGATTCTATTTTAGTACAAATACAAGAGATGCTCGGTGATGCAAAATGAACGCGCGACAATTAAAAAGCTCTATTTTACAGTATGCAATGCAAGGGAAATTAGTTGATCAAGATCTAGCAGAGGAATCAGTAAGTGTTTTACTGGAAAAGCTAGTTAAAGATAAAGAGCTATTAACTAAAAAGAAGCTCAAAGAAGGAGAAAGTCATTTCAGTTATATAAATGAAGAAGAAATCCCTTTTGAAATTCCTGATAGTTGGAAATGGGTGAGAGTAAAAGAGTTATGTGAAATTAATCCTAAAAATAGAGCTGCAGATGACATTGAAGCAGGATTTATTCCAATGAAACTTATTGAAGACGGCTTTTCTAATCAACATTCCTATGAAAAGAAAACGTGGGGGGAAATAAAAAAGGGCTATACACATTTTCAAAGTGGAGATATTGTAGTTGCCAAAATTACTCCTTGTTTTGAGAACTTAAAATCTGCAATTATAAGGGAACTTCCTAATAATATTGGTGCAGGTACTACAGAATTATTTGTATTTAGACCATACTCAAATCTGATAAACAAAAAATATCTTTTGTGGATTTTTAAAACTTCTTTATTTATAGAAAAAGGGGTTTCTAGTTTTAGTGGTACGGCAGGTCAACAGAGAGCTTCTAGAAATTTTATAGAAAACTATCTCGTACCTCTACCCCCTTATGAAGAACAAAAAAGAATAGTAGACAAAATTAATGTGTTAGAAGAAAAAGTCGATACCTATGGAGCTTTATATCAGCGAAATGAATTTATTCAAAAGAAATTTCCTTTCGATTTAGAGAGATCTATTCTTCAGTATGCTATGAAAGGTAAGTTGGTTTCACAAGATACTAGTGACAAATCGACAAGTATATTATTAGAAAAAATAAGAACAGAAAAAGAGAAGATCGAGAAACATAAGAGGTCCAAGAAAAAGGAATTTATTCAAATAACAAAAGAAGAAGTACCATTTGATATTCCAACTTCATGGGAATGGGTGAGGTTAAAAGAGTTGGGCTTTATTATTTCAGGTGGTACTCCGAAAACAGCTATTTCAGATTATTGGAGTGACGAAGGGTTACTATGGATAACGCCGAGTGACATGGGGAAAGCGAAAGACAAATATATAGCTGCATCTTCGCGGAAAATAAGCGAAAAAGGATTGGATTCTTCATCTGCTCAATTAATTCCTGGAAATTCTATTGTATATTCTAGTCGGGCTCCTATTGGGCATATTAATATCGTCGAAGAACAATATGCTACAAATCAAGGGTGTAAATCTATTCATCCTTTAAAAGATTATGTAGATATTGATTTTCTTTATTACGCCTTAAAATTCATGACTCCATGGATTCAAAGGAAAGCTACGGGAACTACTTTCAAAGAAATATCTGGCACGGTATTTGGTGAAAGTGTAATTCCATTCCCACCACTTGAAGAACAAAGAAGAATAGTTAAAAAAATTGAAGAGTTGATTCGAGTGACAAATATACTCCGGATAAAAAATTGATTTGTTCTATCAAAAACGATAGTTTATAAGAGTCAGAGAAGAAGGCGTGAATTTTCTTCTCTGGCTCTTTTGCTTTGTCCCATTACTTTTTTCAAAATCAATCTATCATAAATGTTGTTTCACAATGATTTTGAAAAGAAATGGGGAGGCAGAAAAATGACGGATTTCAAATTGGCAACTCACCAGGACACTCTGGAGAATCAGAAACGTTACCACAACAGAAAAATTCATATTGAAAAGAAAATGGAGGAAATCCCAAAACAATATGAGGGCGATATTCGGAGATACAAGAACTATTGCGGCAGCACAGCCCAAGTAGTTGGCGCAGAGGCGATGCTTGATTATTTGTACATCTCACTGACTGAACAGCAAGTTAAGAAAACAACGTGGGAACGCCGGCTGGCAGCTATTAGAAAGTACTTGAGTGTCATTCATAAAATAGATCTCAAAGGAGAAGCTGGCGTGGCATATGAGCTTTCGGGGATACGGAAAATGTACCAAGAAGATCAATACGCTCATTTGACACAAGTTCGAGGAAAGTCGGCCCTGAATAAGAAAGAGTTGATGGATAGGCTCCATTGTCTCCCGATAAGAGCAAAGGCGATTTGTCTCGTCAATCTAGTAACCGCCAACAGACCTAGCGAAATGGTGCGGTTAAAAATAAGTGATTTCGATCTGAACAACAAATGCGTGCATGTTTATTTGAAAAAGCAAAAAAGATGGCATACTAAGCGGCTCACGCCGGAAGTTATCCGTGCAATCGACGTTTATATTCGTGAATACGGTCTTAAAGCAGATAACTACTTCGTGGGGAGAGTGTATAAGAATGGGCGCTATGAAAGCACTGCAATTAGTGAAATAGGCTATGGTAAAGCTTTGAAGCGATGGACAGGTATTACTGGATACAATTTCAGGAAAAGCCAAGTGGTGGCCATGCATGCGGCAGGTGCAGATTTACCGACTATCGCGCAGCAAACAGGCCATAAATCACTTGAAACGTTAATGCAGCATTATCTCACTGTATCCGAAGTAACCATAGACAAGTATTTATAAACACAGTATTGACGTGATTTAAAAAATTTAAAATAGGATAGGGCTGCAGTATTTTTGGCGGCAGCCCTGTCGCATTTTACAACCAAGATATTTACTCATTCAACTACCAGTATTAATATTTTTTGCTTTGAGAGATACTTCAACATAGGGTTTAAAGAAGTCCAATAACCAATTTATAAAAAGGTTTCCGGGTTTCTTAAATTATATATTGATTTATTGCAGGTACTGATAGTATCGCGATATCTAAACTAAACATCTTTTAAATATTCTTCAATTCCAAGTTTCACCCAATTTATCTGCATAAAGTTCAATAACCTTTTAACATAATGAAAGCTTTTCATTATTAGATATCTTCAACAAGTATTACAGAAGGATTTTCATAGCTTTATAATGGTCTTTTTTATTGTAAAATTGGAAGAAAAAAGATTTTTAGTGATATAATTAGTCCGGTATATCTTAATGAAAAATATTACAAATGAAATTACTAATCAAAAGGGAGTGATAAAATTGAAGAAAATTTCTTTAGTGTTATTAAGTGCAATATGGGTATTGAGTGCCTGTTCTTCGGATGCGACTACTGAGACAACGGAAGAAGCAGTTTCAAAAACCGAGACTAACGTAGTAGATGAAAAAAGTAAATCTTATAATATGAGTAGCATGGAGTACTCAATTCCTGAAAGTTGGAATGAAGAAGTATCTGGTGAAAATTTGAAATATTATTACCCTGAAGATGGTATGTTAATGGTTAGTCATGATGAGATAGACGGAACTATTTCCGATGATGTTACAAGAGCGAGTTTCATAGATGGCGTTACTTCTTCTTTTGATTCATTCGATTTAATCTCGGAGTCAGAAATAGCCGTAGCTGGTACAACAGCATATCAGTACAATTTTGATATTGTGTTGTCCAACGAAGAGTATAAAACGTCTTTAATTACTTTCGATCATTATGATGGAATAAACAGCTTGATGATGGCTACGGTATCAAATTCAGAAAAAGATTATAGCAGTGAATTTGAAAACATACTTAGTTCGATAGAATTTACAGATGAAGCTAACAAAGAGGTAGAAGAGAAAGCAGTTGAGGAGTCTATTGGAAACCAGATTGTTTTAGGAGAACCTATAGAATTAGGTGAATACACATTAACTATTCAAAAATATAGCCTGGGCATTGATTATGAAGGGAATAATGCTTTAATCGTTGAATACGACTGGGTCAATAATTCGGAAGATTCAACTTCTCCATTCATGACATTTATGTTAAAAGGGTTCCAAGATGATGTAGAAACTGATGATGTAATAATGGTTGAGGGTGTGGATTTAGGAATTGGACAAAAAGAAGTAAGACCTGGCGGGCTAATCGAAGGTGCCCAAAGCACAGTCGGTATATCTGATATAACCAAGCCGCTAGAATTGGAGCTAGACGAATTATTCTCATTCAATGGCACTCCTTATATAGCAGAGATTGATCTATCCACGTTAGAATAATTTAAATAGAAAAGCCTCACATCCTTGCGCCAAGTAAGAAGTGTCAAGAAAACACAATACCCCAATAATAGGGTTATTTATGTACCCTATTATTGGGGTGTTTTATGTATTGGATATTTTTATGACACAAATTTTTAATTTGTAAATGTGGTGAGACACTTTATGAACGTTCACTTATTTCTTGCACTCTTGCAAACACTTTATTATAGAAGAAACAGCATCAAAATATGTTATTGCGAATCCACTGAGACTTATTGTAATTTCGTCGTGCTGCAGAGGAGTTCCAGTCATATGTATACGGCAACTTAAAATTGAACTACCACAGCAATTTAATACTTCATTTTATATGACTGTTTGAGATTTATTAACGGTATGTAACTTAATCACTTTAAAATTTTCATCACAGAGAACAATTACTTCTTTATACCGATTACTTAAGACTACTTCAATAAAGGGTTCGTTAATTTCAAATCTGGTTCCCCTCAAATCCGAAGTATTGATACCGGTAAATTGAGAAACTTGTTCTTTTATACTTTCCCAATCAATTTGTCCAGCATTAATATTTTTGTGCGATTGTCCAGATTTATTTTTATAAGCTTGTATAAGCGCATAAATACCACTTATGCCTCCAATCAAAGTAGAAACTTCGAGTATGAAATTAAAATATACACTACTAGCGCCTTTTTCATATATTACGGTCTCATTTGATATCAATTGAGCTTCGAAGTTTTTACTATTAAAAAGTCTCGCCAGTTCTTCTACTTCTTCTTCATCAAAAAATTCAAGTGATATATATATTTGAACTTTGCTACCTGATTCTTCGGCCCCATTATAGAGAGGAACTTCCTTATTATTATTGAAATTCTTTTCAAGAGACGGTTCTCTACCTTTAGAAATATTCTCAAAAAACTCATGAATATACTCAGAACTCATTTCATCTTCTTTAGTGGCTACTAAAACAATATTTATGTACTCTTCTTTCGGGGTCCTTTCAATTTTAATAAAATACCCATCTCCTTTAACAGTGGAAAGCATATTATGAAGTTCTTCTTCTAAAAAAGAATTGTATACAGAAGAATTATAATCATTGCTATTAATTAGAACGGTTTCAACAGGTTTCATTTCTTCTACATCCCAATACTGATGATATATGTCTACATATATTTTTTTCATGAAAACTCCTCCGTCACATTTATCCTTATATAACCTATTAGTAACATCAATTTACGATAAATATTTTTATAAGTTTCTTCTATTATATTGTGTTGGCTGTTTCTTCTTCGAGTGCTTTTACTAATTTATAAAAACTGGTCTTTTTCACTCCGGCTTCCTTCATGGCTTCCACTGCTGTTAGCTCTCTAGCTTTCCATTTTCTATAAACTTCTTTAAATTCCTCTGAAACAACAACAGGGGACCGGCCAAATTGTATGCCATTTTGCAAGGCCAAGTCGATTCCTTCACGCTGCCGTTTCCGGATGCGTTCCCGTTCCTCTTCAGCCATCCAGGAAAGAATCTGTAAAACAAGATCCGCAATAAATGTCCCCATGCTATCTTTATACTGGGTCGTATCGAGTAACGGCATATCCAGCACGACAATATCGGCTTCAATATTTTTCGTGAGATCATTCCATTCCTGGAGGATCTCTTCTTTATTCCGGCCGAACCGATCCAACGAATGGATATACAAAATGTCGCCTTTCCGGATAACCCGTTTTAGCAATTGATAATTTGCGCGTTCAAAGTTCTTTCCACTTTGCTTGTCCAAATAAATGTCTCGTTCAGTGATGCCCATTTTCCGCATGGCTTCCAATTGGCGGCCTTCATTTTGATCTTTGCTGCTGACGCGTATGTAACCAAATTTACGATGTTCCATAATTCACCTCTATAAACGATTGTTTCCTCTCATTATACCTGAAAAGCGTTCGTAAAAGTGTGTGCAAATTGGCGAACGTTCGTAAAGTCATTTGACACGTTTACGAACGCTCTTTTTGGTCATTTTCAGCCCTTTTTAAAGCGTTCGTAAAAGTGTACTTTTACGAACGGTTCTATTTTCGTTGTTGTATAGTTAACTAATTCTGGATTGATTATAATTAGGAGAAACGCATTGAAATGTATATAGGAAGTTAAATGCCCCATATAAAAAAACTTTTGAAAATGCAGAAGAAATTGATAGAAACTGATTATGCGTCTTAAATGAACCACCGTGTGCCGAAGGGTACGCATGGTGTTGTGAGAAGCCGAGAGTAAATCACTGTTTTCTGATTAATAAGTTTATTTAAATAGAGAAAGGGAAAGGAGACTGTAGTAAGATGAAATGGAGGGATAAAGATGAAAGCCGTAACTTTTCAAGGCGTGAAGGACATGAAAGTGAAAAACGTGAAAGATCCTGAACTTGAAAAAAAGGACGATATCATTGTAAAAATTACTTCAACCGCGATTTGTGGATCAGATTTACATATTTATCAAGGAGCTTTACCTGCCAGAAAAGATTATGTAATCGGCCATGAACCGATGGGAATCGTAGAAGAGGTAGGACCAGAAGTCACCAAGGTGAAAAAAGGCGACCGGATTGTACTGCCGTTCAATGTCAGCTGTGGGCAATGCTTCTATTGCAACCATGATCTGGAAAGCCAGTGCGACAACTCAAACGGCAACCCTCATTTTGATACGGGTGGCTACTTCGGATTTACTGAACGCTACGGTAGTTACTCGGGCGGTCAGGCAGAGTACTTGCGGGTTCCTTATGGCAACTTCATGCCGTACGTCATTCCGGAATCCTCAGAACTTGAAGACGAGTCGTTGCTTTTCTTGTCGGATGTTCTGCCAACCGCTTGGTGGAGCGTGGAGAATGCAGGAGTAAAACAGGGCGATACGGTCGTGGTACTCGGTTGTGGACCGATTGGCTTAATGACACAGAAATTTGCCTGGATGAAAGGCGCCAAACGCGTGATTGCAGTTGACGAAGTTCCATATCGCATGAATCTGGCGAAAAAGATGAATAACGTAGAGGTATTCGATTTCAACCAGTATGACAATATGGGTGCATACATTCATGAAATTACAAGCGGCGGTGCGCGTGTCGTTATTGACTGTGTAGGGATGGACGGCAAAAAATCCACGGCTGAAGCAGTCCAGCAGAAACTGAAGCTGCAAGGCGGAACACTTAGTGCCATCGATATTGCCAAAGATGCCGTCAGCAAATTCGGCGTTATCCAGCTGACCGGTATCTACGGTCTTACGTACAATATGTTCCCACTCGGCAATATGTTCGAACGCAACGTGACGATGAAGATGGGACAGGCACCGGTTATTCATTTGATGCCGATGCTGTACGAAAAAATTGAAAACGGTGAATTTGATCCGCGTGAAATCATTTCCCATATAATGCCGCTTGAAAAAGCAAGCGATGCTTATAAGATTTTCAATGACCATACGGATGATTGTACGAAAGTCATCCTAAAACCGTAACCCCATAAATAAATGGAGATTTTATACGAACAAACGCCCCAAATGTTTAGGGGCGTTTGTTTTTTTGCCGAATTTACCGGTTCGCTTGCTCTTGTAGGAATGCATCGAGCGAGTGCTATCATTTTAGATCTGCGGTAGTTTATCAACTTAAAAATAATCAAAATAGCATACCCTTTAGCAGATTGGTTCTTTTAGGGATTCCGCCCCTTTTAACGGTAGAATTTTTTCATAGAGTTAAAGTTTCAAACATAAAAAGATGATTTTCCTGAAGGATCCAGATTCCAGATAATTGTTTATCGACAATTAAAATCTATTGGAGAAGGCGTCAATGAGCATGGAGGCTGCAATGTATTCAAAAAAGCCCGCTGGAAAACTTTCTTTTTCCAACAGGCCTTTCAGTCTGATTACGTGATGTTCTAACAAGCTTCTACATACTTATTGTTTCTGGTTATTTTACTTGCCACTCGGTGTGGAAGAAACCTTCTTTGTCTACACGCTGGTACGTATGGGCACCAAAGTAATCCCGCTGTGCCTGGATTAAATTGGCTGGCAATGTCTCAGAGCGATAGCTGTCATAGTAAGCCAATGCGCTTGAAAAAGCGGGCGCCGGAATTCCTTGCTGAATGGCCAGCGTCAGCACTTTTCGTAGAGAATGCTGATACTCCCCTATAATCTCCTGGAAATATGGATCAATTAATAAGTTAGGCAGTTCGGGATTGCCGTCAAATGCTTCTTTGATCTTTTGCAGGAATTGCGCCCGGATGATGCATCCTCCACGGAAGATCATGGCAACGTCCCCGTAAGGAATATTCCAGCCATACTCTTCAGATGCCGCACGCATTTGGGCAAAACCTTGGGCATACGAGCAAATCTTACTCATGTATAAGGCTTTGCGGATGGCTTCAATCATTTCTTGGGAGTCGCCTGCCTGTTTTTTCGGTTCAGGGCCTTGCAGAATTTTGCTTGCCGCGACCCGTTCTTCCTTGACCGAGGAAATAAACCTTGCGAAAACGGACTCTGTGACGATTGGAAGGGAAACACCTAAATCCAACGCGTTTTGGCTTGTCCATTTCCCAGTCCCTTTCTGTCCGGCCACATCCAAAATCTGATCAACAAGCGGCTTCCCGGTATCTTCATCCCGCTTGTTCAAAATATCGGCGGTAATTTCGACAAGGTAACTGTCAAGCTCCCCTTTGTTCCAATCCGAGAATATAGTGGACATTTCTAGGACAGAAAGGCCAAGCGCGTGTTTCATGATGAAATAGGCTTCGGATATCAATTGCATATCCCCGTATTCGATGCCGTTATGGACCATTTTGACGTAATGGCCAGCTCCATCAGGACCCATATAGGCACTGCAAGGAGTGTCATCTACTTTTGCCGAAATTGCTTCCAGAATAGGTTTGACTTGTTCATATGCTTCTTTCGGTCCACCGGGCATGATGGAAGGACCGTTGCGGGCACCTTCTTCTCCGCCGGAAATTCCGGCGCCTAGAAAGTGCAAGCCTGCTTCTTGTAATTTTGCTGTTCGCCTATTCGTGTCTTCAAAAAACGAATTTCCTCCGTCTATTAGAATGTCCCCTGATTGAAGGTGGGGAAGGAGGGATTCAATGACCGAATCCGTCGTGTCTCCAGATTTCACCATCAACAAGATTTTGCGGGGGGTTTCCAATGAAAGGACAAACTCTTCAACACTGTATGCTCCCAAAATCTTTTTTCCTTGTGCTTCTTTTTCAGCTAATTCGTCGATTCGGTCTGTCCAATAATCATAGACAGATACAGAATAACCTTTACTCTCCATGTTCAGGGCTAAGTTTTTTCCCATTACCCCTAAACCGATGACTCCAATTTGCTGCTTCATTGTATTTTCACCTCATCGTTTTGTGAGTTGCCAGACGGCAACAGCCGATTTTCCAGCTTTTCTCTTTCTTTTTCAAATCCTTCTTTGCCAAGCAATGCAAACATATTGGTTTTATATGCCTCTACTCCTGGTTGGTCAAATGGATTGACACCGAGTAAAGTGCCGCTGATCGCGCAGGCTTTTTCGAAGAAATAAATCATTTCGCCAAAGGTGAATTCATTGAGTTCGTCTAGCTCAATGACCAGATTCGGCACACCTCCATCGACATGGGCAAGGGAAGTTCCAAGTGCCGCTTTTTTGTTCACTTCATCCATCGTTTTTCCTGCTAAGAAGTTCAACCCATCCATATTGGCTGGATCTTCTTGTATGACAAGATCGAGGGAAGGTTTCTTCACTTGCAAAACTGTTTCAAAGAATAGACGGCGCCCTTCCTGCACATACTGCCCCATTGAATGTAAATCAGTGGAGAAATTGACAGAAGCGGGGAAGAGTCCTTTTTCATCTTTCCCTTCACTTTCCCCGAAAAGTTGTTTCCACCATTCTGCTGTAGAAAGCAGGCCAGGCTCGTAGCTTACAAACAGTTCAATCGATTTTCCTTTATTATAAAAAATATTCCTTACTGCGGCATATTGGTAGCTTTCGTTTGTAGCGAGTACAGGATTGTTGTATTTGTGGTAAGCAGCTTTTGCCCCCTGCATCACTTGGTCGATATTAAGCCCGGCTACAGCCATCGGAAGTAAACCGACTGGAGTCAAAACGGAGTATCGTCCTCCGATATTATCAGGAATGACAAATGTTTCGTATCCTTCTTCAACTGCAAGATTCCGAAGCGCGCCTTTGCTCCGGTCGGTTGTGACATAAATTCGGTTTCCGGCTTCTTTTTTTCCATACTTTTTTTCCAGAAAGGTGCGGAATATCCGGAATGCTAAAGCGGGTTCAGTGGTCGTGCCTGACTTGGAGATCACATTGATTGAAATGTCTTTCCCTTCCAGTAGCTGAAGCAAATGTGTGATATAAGCTGGGCTAATGTTATGTCCGGCAAAATAAACTTCCGTATTTCCTTTAACTTGGTTATGGAACGTATGCGATAAGGCTTCTATTGCTGCCTTGGAGCCTAGATAAGAGCCGCCGATGCCAATCACAATCAGCGCATCTGACTGTTGCTGAATTCTTTCGGCAGCCAGTTTCACCTGGAGAAACTCTTCTTTATCATAGTTAATCGGCCAGTCGATCCACCCCAAGTAGTCAGAACCCGGTCCTGTCTGCTGGTGAAGTTGGTTATGCGCTTGTTTGACAAATTCGCTAATATTTTCAAACTCGCTATTCGTCATAAACGATAATACATTGGTGAAATCAAATGAAACGGGCATGTAATCTCTCTCCTTTTGAATGAACTATTTTTTACCACCACTTCGATTGATCCGTCAGCAATAACTCATTTGCCATTTCTGGACCTGTTGAACCGGCTGGATAAGAATATAAAGGCAATAACTCCTCTTGGTAAGCTTCTAATAGTGGTTGAATCCACTTCCATGATAGTTCCACTTCTCTCCAATCGGCAAAGAATGTTGAATTGCCGCACAGTGCATCATAGAGCAGAAGTTCATAAGCTTCCGGTTGATCTTTTGAGTTTGTTGTAAAATTGATCCAAGCAGGCTTGTAGCGATTGCTGGAAGGATTTTTTAAGTTAACGCGCAGCGAAATGCTTTCGTTTGGACTGATTTCAAGAATCATCAGATTTGGAGCCGTTCCTTGCTGTGCATTGGAATCCATCAGCTTGTTTTCAAATTCAATAACAATCTGTGTCGACTTCAGTTTCATCCGTTTGCCTGTTCGTATATAAAAGGGAATCCCCTGCCAGGATGGATGATTGATAGAAAGGCGAGCTGCAAAAAAAGTATCATTCGTTGAGGAATCATTAACCCCCGCCTCCTCTTTGTAGCCAATGACAGGGTTGCCCTGAACCTCTCCCGGACCATACTGGCCGCGGACAACGCTTTGGTATGCTTTTTCTTTCCGGATGGATTGGAGAGAGGCAATAATGTCTGTCTTTTTCACTCGGCCCTTATTTTCCATGAAGTTATCCGAAAGATAGACAGCTGTCATTGTGACCAACTGAAGAAGGTGGTTTTGAACCATATCCCGGATGGCTCCTGCCTTATCATAATAATCAGCCCGGTTTTCTACACCTACAGTCTCACTTGCTGTAATTTGGACATTTGAAATTTGTTTATGATTCAACAAAGATTCCAAAATCGGATTCGCCAAGATCAAGGTTCTTAGATTTTGTACCATAGGTTTCCCTAGGTAGTGATCAATTCGGTAGATCTCCTCTTCACGGAACACGTTGCCCAAATTCTCATTTAATTTTCTGGCTGTTTTTAGGCTGTTTCCAAACGGTTTTTCAACAACGAGGCGTTTCCACCCGTTGTTTTGACTGATTCCGCTTTTACTAAGGTTGGACGTGATAATATCAATTAAGCTGGGGGCCACAGACAAATAAAACAGCCGATTTTGAGGAATACCCAACTCGTTTTCCCTGTATTCAATAAGTTCGCGCAGTTTGTAGTAAGACTCTTTTTCTGTCGCATCAAAGCTGCAATACCGAAATTTCTCTAAAAAAGCTGGCAAAGATGAAGCGTGAATGGACCTTCTGGAATATGCGTAAAGTGCTTTTTCCACTTTAGACTGAAATATTTCATCTGAACAATAGTCTCTCCCCAAACCAACGATCGAGATGGTTTCGGGTAACTTCCCGTCCAGGTATAGATTGTACAGAGCAGGAAATAACTTGCGTTGTGCTAAATCTCCTGTTGCTCCGAACAAGACAAATGTCATGTTTTGCAGGGGCCGTTCTTGTTTGATTTCAAATAAATCATTTTGAAAATTAAATTCTTCAAGCAGATTCTCGGTGTGCATATGTTAAAACCTCCTACTTTTAAAATCATGTGTCTCTGGCATGACTGATAATCGCAACAGGTTTTAGTATAATGACTCAAAGTTTTTTATGTAAGTACGCACTTTATAAACATATACTTACAAAAAGTATACTGTCGCAAGGGAAAGAGGAGGAAATTCACCAGGGATCCGGTTCTTAAAAACTTATCTGATATACAAAATATCTCTATCATGAAATATTTTTTAGAAGTTAAGGAATTTAGGATTTTTTGAGGGAGAAATAACAAAGGTTAAATCCCATTATCGAAAGTAATCTATTGCAAAAAAGTTACAATAGCTCATTCGGATAAGAAACAAGTAATTGATTTTCAAACTGGATAAGTCGTGTTGAGTGTTTAGTGAAAAGGAAAAAGTGATTGGATTATCTTAAAGCGGTCTTAATAGAACTATAAAGTTAATCAGATATATTAGGAAATAAATGCATATATATGAAATTAAACAGATTACCATTGTGATAGGCGCCGACAGTATACTTTTTGTCAGTATGTGAAATTAAAGTGCGTACTTCACAACAATGCTTGTAGGTTTTACACTAAGTTAGAATCAAAAATACGACAACAAGGAGAATGACGTATGAAATTACAATTAGCTTTAGACTTAGTAAACATTCCACAAGCAATCGAAGTGGTTAAAGAAGTAGAGGCGTTTATCGACATCGTTGAAATCGGAACGCCAGTCATCAATAAAGAAGGTCTTAAAGCTGTCGCAGAAATAAAAGCAGCTTTCCCTAACCTGGAAGTTCTTGCAGATGTGAAAATTATGGACGCTGCAGCTTATGAAGTATCAAATGCTGCTGCTGCAGGAGCAGATATTGTTACGATTCTTGCTCAGGCAGAAGACTCATCCATCAAGGGCGCAGTTGAAGAAGCGAAAAAACAAGGTAAGAAAATCCTGGTGGATATGATCGCCGTAAAAGATATCAAAACACGGGCCGCAGAGCTTGATGAACTTGGCGCGGATTATATCTGTGTCCACACAGGCTACGATCTGCAAGCGGAAGGGAAAGATTCGTTCGAAGATCTTCGTACAATCAAAAGCGTCGTAAAAAATGCCAAAACTGCTATTGCAGGCGGCATCAAACTGGAGACATTGCCGGAAGTCATTAAAGCACAACCGGATTTAATCATTGTCGGCGGTGGAATTACAAGCAAAGAGAACAAGGGCGCGGAAGCGGAAAAAATTCAAAAGATGATGAAAGAAAGTGTGACGGCGTAATATGAACACGGCGGGCTATACAGACGAAATACTGGCTGAATTGAAGCGGACCACTGCTCTCATTGATGATGAGGAAGCCGAAAAGGCAGTGGACGGCATCCTGCGTGCAAAGAAAATATTTGTGGCAGGCGGGGGCCGATCCGGCTTTATGGCTAAGGCATTTGTGATGCGTATGATGCACGTAGGCCTGGATGCGTATGTGGTTGGAGAAACGGTGACACCGAACCTGGAAGTCGATGATATTTTCATTGTCGGTTCTGGTTCCGGGGAGACCCAAAGCCTCGCAGCCATGACGAAGAAAGCCAAAAGCATCGGTGCAACCATAGTGGCTGTTACTACAAACCCTGAGTCTACAATAGGCAAACTGGCGGATATTCGAATTGAAATACCGGCACAAGCAAAAGGGGAGGGCACTAGTGGCAAATCGATTCAACCGATGGGATCATTGTTTGAACAGTCGCTTCTTGTGTTTTATGACGCGGTGATTTTGAGATTCATGGATAAAAAGGGACTCAAATCCGATGTCATGTATGGCAGACATGCGAATTTAGAATAGAACAACGAATAAGCTTGAGTTTAAGATTTTTTAAGCTCAAGCTTATTTTTAATTGTTTATCAAGCTTGAACTTTTTTGCACCAAAGTATTTTCATTGGACAACTGTATAAATAGCATGCGAAGGTGAAGGTATCATTGAAGACAATATTACTAATGGAAGGTTGGATTACATGAAAATGTATGATGTAACAGGGGCGATCTATGAAGGCATGACCGTTTACAAGGACAAACCGGAAAAACAGCCAAAAATCAATCAGCAGACAAACGGCTATGTTACGGAAACGCGGCTGGATCTGGATGTGCACACCGGAACGCATATCGATGCGCCGCTTCATATGAATGTGGATGGAGAGACATTCGAATCGCTTTCGCTGGACAGTCTTGTAGGGCCTTGTCAAGTTCTCGATTTGACGGCAGTAAAGAACGGAATTTCAAAAACGGACTTAGAAGGATTCAAGCTTCAAAAAGGAGATTTTATTTTATTAAAAACGAAAAACTCGTTTGAGGAAAAGTTTAATTTTGATTTTGTCTATCTGGCAAAAGATGGAGCAAGCTATCTTGCTGAGTTAGGGATTCGCGGGGTTGGAATAGATGCGCTTGGAATTGAAAGAAGCCAAGAAGGGCATCCGACGCATAAAACCTTATTTGCAAACGACATCATCATCATAGAGGGCCTGAGATTGAAGGAAGTGGAGCAGGGACAATACTTTATGGTTGCCGCGCCTTTGAAATTAGTAGGTACGGAGGCTTCACCTGCGCGAGTATTGTTGTTTGAAGGATTAAGTTGAATTTTTCTGTTTCAATCATTTTTCCATGAAAGATAAAACATAATTGTAAGGAGAGAGCCTATGTATAAATTGGTCGCGATCGATCTCGATGGGACATTGCTCACAGACGATTTAATGATTTCACCAAATACAGTAACCGCTATTAAAAAAGCGGTGGAAGCGGGGACAATTGTTACGATTGCTACGGGCCGCATGTTTTCCTCTGCGAAACTCATTGCCCTGCAGTTGGGTATAAATGTACCGCTCATCACATATCAAGGTGCATTGATCAAGGATGTTAATGAAAAAGAAGTAATATATGAGCGCACTGTTCCTCCCGATATTGCACAAAAGTTAATCGAAATTTCTCGTGAGAAAAAATTACATCTACAAATATACCAAGATGATATTCTCTACAGTGCCGTAGAAAATGACAAGCTGATTGCTTATTCTGAAGCAGTTAAAGTGCCCTATAGGATAGAGCCCAATCTCATCAAGCTTGCCCAAAAAGGCGTGACAAAACTACTTTTTATCGAAGAACCAATCGTCCTCGATTACTTACAAAATGAATTGCAAACCTTATTCGGCAAGTATGCTCACATCGCAAAATCAAAAAAACACTACCTTGAAATCACCCATCCCGAGGCAAACAAAGGTAGTGCCCTATTATGCTTAGCGAAAAAACTTGGTATAGACCGTTCAGAAATAATCGGTATTGGTGACAACTATAATGACATCGAACTTATTGAGACAGCCGGTCTCGGTATAGCAATGGGAAATGCCGTAAAGGAAGTGAAAGCTATGGCTGATTATACGACCTTTACGAACAATGAAGAAGGGGTGCTTCACGTATTAGAAAAGTTTATTTTAGAGCCAGTGAATACTTCCAATTATATAGAAGAAAAAAATTCTGATTCGCTTCCGACGACCTGATCAATTGAAGACCGTTTACTTGGAATCACTTGGATAGGACAGGCCGATTTCTTGGCGGACTTTATCCATTACGCACATGGTGGTATAGGAGTTTTCAAACGAATTAACAAGTGACTCCGTTTTCTTTTGGCTGATTAAATCGATAAACTCTTTCACTTCATAATACATAGCGGGCTGAGGTTGTTCTACTGTCACTGATTCAACAGTGCCATCGTTGTAATGAATGTCCACTTTTTCGGCTGAATGTATTTTATCAATCACCATAATTCCTTTTTCCCCTTGGATTTCGCTTGGTAAAGTGGAATTTGTGATTTTTGAATAAATGATAACCGCATCTTTGTCATCATATTTCAATAGGACACTTCCTTCGCCATCTATACCGGAATCCAGGATAAGACCTGTGGCCTTTATTTCTTTTGGCTCGCCGAACAGTAAAATGAGCGGGTATAAACAGTAGGTGCCCAGATCCATCAATGAACCGTTCGCAAAATTTGGATTAAATGCATTTAATACTGTTCCTTTTTTGTATGCATCATAACGCGATGAGTACTGGCAATAGCTAGCAAAGTATCTGCGGATAGGGCCGATTTTGTGCAGATTATTTTGAATGGCCTTAAAGTTTGGAAGCAACGTAGATTTCATCGCTTCCATAAGCAGCACATTATGATCTTTCGCTTCTTGAATCATTTTCGCTGCTTCTGCTGCATTGGCAGCCATCGGTTTTTCACATAATACATGTTTGGAGTTTTTTAAAAACAAGACGGCTTGGTCAGCATGGAATGAGTTGGGTGTGGCAATATAAACCGCATCGATTTCATCGCTGACTGCCATTTCTTCCAAGTCAGTAAAAATTTTAGTTATTCCATATTGACTGGCAAATTCCTCTGCTCTTTCCAACGTTCGGGAATAAACGGCTGCTAATTTAAAATTCTCAATCTCTTTTGCCGCTTCAAGCAATCTTTCTGTAATCCAATTAGTACCCACTATGCCAATTCGTATCATTTTTTATCCTCTTTTCTGTTTTTATTGCATTATCGCCCACAATTGCAAAGACATTATTCCAATGCTAAAAAATTTACTAACCATTCTATATCTAGTATAATTAGTAAGTTACATTAATTATAGTACTGACTTTTTTATCACATAGTATCGAAAAGTATATGATAGAAATATAACAAGGAAGGAAAGAAAATAGATGCCTAATTTAGGAGAGAAAGTTTTTAATTGTGAAAAAGAGCTGACACTTTCCATCATCGGAGGAAAGTGGAAAATGCTGGTGCTATGGCATTTAGGAAAAGAAGGAACTAAACGTTTTGGGGAATTAAAAAGTCTTATGCCAGGCATCACGCAACGGATGCTCGTGAATCAATTGCGTGAACTTGAAGATCATTTGATTGTCCACCGGGAAGTATACCCTGTGGTTCCGCCGAAAGTGGAGTACTCACTTACCGAACAAGGAAGAAGCCTTATTCCAATTCTTGATTCCATGTACGAATGGGGCAAAGAATACATCGAGCAAAACTTGGATCAGCAAATAGAAAACAACTAAGTTAGTTGGTATTTAAAAATAGCTGAATAAAATAAAGCGGATTTCAGTAAAATGAAATCCGCTTTTTTAAAATGGAGTTTCTTATATAACAATTTTTATTGACACTTCATTAAATATTGGATTGACGTGTCGAATCAATGGAAGTTTTCAAGGTAGAACTTTAGAAAATATCATGAATGCGATGAAATACTGTACTCAGTACAGGAAACCGGTTTATTTAGATATGCCACTTAGAATTAATCCAGCACTGATTTCCAGGCAGATGGAACCTTACTGATATTTGGATTTGTGATTTTGTACCGGAAAATTTATAAAGAGATTTTCTCTTCAAAATCAGTTTACATATCATGAGGTTATCAGAAGCTATTCAAATACAGAGGAGAGTAAAGATGCATTGACCATTTTGTCTTTAAAAGTGTAATTTTACGAATGGTTGTGCTTAATTCTCTAAGTATATCTTAAGAAAGAGAAAGGAATTAAGATTTTAAGATACCAAGAGAGTTATGAGAAGCAAATGAAATATGAGTTTGAATATTGGTTGAAAAAACTAAACAAAAAAGACATTCTTTGCAGAATGCCCCGGCTTGCAAAAAAATATTTTTTATAGGTTTTTAAAATAT
>NZ_PJBO01000006.1:0-65443 GCF_002836425.1 Planomicrobium sp. MB-3u-38
TTTTAGTAATTATAAAGGCGTAGTCATATAATACTACATAATGGAAAAAATCACTATGGCTTTTTTTATTAAATTTTTCATCAGGCTTATATAAACCATAGGAAATGACGAATTTAAGTGACTTTAACACAGAAAGTTCAGCTGTCCGGACAGTTATGATAGAATTACACAGAAACCAACAATGATCAGGAGGCATAAAAATGTCAAAAGTTTTTGTATTAGGCCATAAAAATCCGGACACGGATTCCATTTGTTCCGCTTTATCTTATGCGCATCTCAAGAAAGAAACAGGGATGGAGGCAGAAGCCATCCGCCTTGGCGAGATGAACAACGAAACGATTTACGCACTTAAGGAATTCGGTTTTGAAGCACCTCGGCTTGTAACGCGGGTATCGGAGGAAGCTTCACAGGTAATCCTAGTGGACCACAACGAACGCCAGCAAAGTGCTGACGATATTGATGAAGTCCAGGTGATTGAAGTAATCGACCATCACCGGATCGCCAACTTTGAAACAACAGATCCCTTGTTCTTCCGGGCGGAGCCCGTCGGCTGCACAACAACGATTCTGTTGAAGCTTTACAAAGAAAATGGCGTAACGGTACCTGCCAATATTGCGGGACTCATGCTGTCCGCCATCATTTCCGATTCCCTTTTATTCAAATCGCCTACCTGCACAGACCAGGATATCCAGGCAGCACGCGAACTGGCTGAAATCGCCGGCGTCGATGCTGAGGTATACGGGCTGGCTATGCTGAAAGCAGGGGCGGATTTAAGCAATAAAACACTTGAAGACCTGATTTCGCTGGATTCAAAAGAATTTGAAGCAGGAGATCACCGTTTTGAAGTGGCCCAAGTAAATGCGATTGATGTAAATGAAGTGCTGGATCGCCAGCAGGAGATTGAAGTGCTGATGAACCAGCTGGTTGCCGACAAAGGTCTTGACCTCTTTGTATTTGTGGTGACGGATATTCTGAACAACAATTCTGAAGCAATCGTACTTGGAAGGCGTTCAGGCATAATCGAAGGCGCATTTAAATCGAGTGTTGTCGACAATCGTGTCCTTCTGCCAGGCATCGTTTCACGCAAGAAGCAGATTGTTCCGGTAATCACGGAAGCATTAAGCTGATTCCCTTTTGGGAGTCAGTTTTTTTAATTTATTAATTTAGAAGTAAATTGTAAATGGAGTTTAATAAGCAGAATGATTGAGGATGCCTTTTGTGCTTGCTATAGTATAGAACGAGGTGAACAACGATGTTGAAAATTGAAATTTGGTCGGATTACGTGTGCCCGTTTTGTTACATAGGCAAACGCACACTGGAACAGGCACTTCTAAAAACAGGCTTTAATAATCAGGCCGAAGTTACGTTTAAAGCTTATCAGTTGGATCCCGCTACTCCGGTAGATTCCAGCATGCCAGTATATGAAAGTTTGGCCGCGAAATTTGGCCAGTCCGTGGAACAGGCGAAAGAGATGACGAAAGGTGTAGCTCAGCATGCACAGCAAGTCGGGTTGCACTACGACTTTGACAATATGGTGCAGGCAAACACACTGGCCGCTCACCGCCTGGTGAAATTTGCGGAAACGAAAAACCTTGAAGCAGTTTTGACAGAACAGCTGCTGAACGCGTATTTCGTAAATGCCGAACATATCGGCAAGCATGATGTGTTATTGGATCACGCAGAAAAAGCAGGATTGCCGCGCAATGAAGCCAAAGCCGTCCTGGATTCTGATGAATTTATGGCCGATGTGGAGCAGGATATAGCGGAAGCCGGTCAATTGGGCGTTCAGGGAGTTCCTTTTTTCGTCATCAATCGGAAATACGCTATTTCCGGTGCGCAGCCTTTGGAGGCTTTTGTCGATTCCATCAAGCAAATCGCCGATGAAGAAGGCTTGCGTCCTGCTTTAAAACCGTTGGGCAGCAAAAAAACCAGCTATTGCACTGGAGATTCCTGTTCTTCTGACTGAGTCTGCCAGGCAACTTAATTGACCAGGTCATGAAAATTAATTAGAATTAAGAAGTCTTTAATTTGAGATAAATAATACTAAGAAATAAAGGAGTTTTGTTTTTCATGAACGTTTTAGTAGTAAAAGCCAATAACCGTCCCGCATCAGAGGGAGTTTCAAGTAAAATGTACGACGTATTTATGGACAATGTAGGAAGTGACGTGAACGTTAAAACGTTCGACGTGTTCAAAGAAGATATGCCGTATTTCGGCCAGGATTTCTTCGACGCTATGCAGAAATCAGCGCAAGCTGAAGAATTGAATGACATCGAGCAGCGCATTTTGACAGCTGCGAACAAAGCGATGGACGCTTTCCTTGATGCTGATGTTGTCGTATTCGCATTCCCGTTATGGAATAAAACAATTCCAGCGCCATTGCAGACATTCATCGATTACATCTACCGCGCAGGCGTGACATTCAAATATACGGAAGAAGGTCCACAAGGCCTTGTACCTGAAAAGAAAGTCATCATCCTGAATGCCCGCGGCGGCGTCTACTCGACTCCGGAAATGGCACCAAGCGAAATGAGCGTCAACTATGTGCGCATGATCATGAACTTCTTCGGCATCGAAGACATCGAAGAAGTGATTATCGAAGGCCATAACATGTATCCTGACAAAGCGCAGGAAATCATTGAGGACGGCATGAACCGTGTCGAAGAAATGGCTCAGTCACTTGAAAAAATAAGAGTGTAACAGAAGGAACTTACCCGGAAGCGCAAATGCGTTTCCGGGTTTTTCTTTGCGCTTAATTTTCAGACGGAGGGGTACATAGGAAGTAAGTGAAAATATTAGGAGGTATCATGCGGCGATGACGAATGAAAACATGAACATTCCAGAATCGAAAGAATCCTACTGGCGCGCATTTAAAGATGTACCGAATTATCCGCAGCTGCAAAAGAACGAATCGACGGAAGTTGGGGTGGTCGGCGGTGGCATTGCCGGTATCATCAGTGCTTATCTCTTGGCAAAGGCCGGGAAAAAAGTGACCTTGATCGATGCCGGAAAACTGATTGACGGCGTCACCGGCTATACTACGGCGAAGATTTCAGCCCAGCATGACTTGATTTATTCTGATTTGATCAAGATGTCCGGCGAAGTGGAAGCGAAAAAATATTATGATGCCAACATTGAAGGACTTGAATTCATCAAAAACACGGCAAAAGAACTTGGCATCGACTGTGATTTTGAATATCATGATGCATTTGTCTATGCCAATACGGAAGCCGGAGCCAAATTGATTGAGCAGGAAGCGGAAGCGTATGAACAGCTTGGACTGCCCGGCGGTTTGGCGAAATCGGAAGCAGAATTGCCGTTCGACATCAAAGAAGCGATTGTCATGCGCGACCAGGCCCAATTTCACCCGGTGAAATTTCTGGCGGGACTCGTGAAGGAATTTGAACGGCTCGGCGGCACGGTTTATGAAAAAACACGGGCTATAAAAATTCTCAGCAAACAAGATCCGGTAGTCCAAACGGAAAACATGTCACACCTGTCCTGTGAGAAAGTGATTGTGGCTACCCATTATCCATTTAATGACGCTGACGGGATGTATTTCGCGAGGATGTCAGTAGAACGTTCATATGTGGTGGCGGCAAAAGTAAAAGGCGATTTTCCGAAACATATGTACATCAGCACGGATAAGCCGAGCCGTTCACTGCGGTATGCAACTGATGGCAACGGAGAAAGGCTTTTGCTGATCGGCGGGGAAGACCATGGCTCCGGCAAGCATAAAGGAGATACACTGGAAAATTATCAAAAGCTTGCGGAGTGGGGAGATGAATATTTCGGCATCGAAAATATTCCATATCGGTGGTCAGCCCAAGATATGACGACGCTTGATAAAGTCCCTTATATAGGTACAAGTACGGTTGGCTATGAGAAGATCCTGGTCGCTACCGGCTTTCACAAGTGGGGAATGGCCCACGGTGCTCTAGCGGGGATGCTGTTAAGTGATCAGATCCTTGGCAATGAAAACCGTTACGCCTCTTTATATAATCCGACCCGCACGAAGATGAAGCCTGCCGATATGGCGAGTTTCGCTAAAGACAACGCCTCGGTTGCGAAAGAACTGGTCAAAGGCAAACTGCAACGGCCGACGAGAACGCCCGACTCCCTTGAAAAAGGGGAAGGTGCCAGCGTGAAAACCGCTAAAGGCGCTGCGGGTGGCTACCGTGATGAATATGGCCAGCTTCATCTTGTTGATACGACCTGTACCCATATGGGCTGTGAAACGAAGTGGAATGACGCGGAACGTTCATGGGACTGCCCGTGCCACGGCTCGCGCTTCTCTTACACAGGTGAAGTACTGGAAGGCCCGGCCGTCAAACCGCTGAAGCGGATTGAAGAATAATTAATTATAGAAATAAAAAGTAAGAAAGGAGCTGCAGGAAATCTGCAGCTCCTTTAAATATTTGTAGAAAAAGAAAACCGATATTCCGCAAAACAGCTCCGCTTTCCTGGGGACTCGAGCTGAGCTAACTCGTGCTCGGTCCCCTTCGCCCGAGTGGATCTCAGCACTTCGTTCGAACCGGAGTTGAAAAGCCAACTCCGGTTCTAATCCCCTGGGAGTCTGCGCTGTTTTGCTCCATATCTCAGAATCGCTTTCTATAAAGACATGGTATGAGAATTTTGTTTTCTGAGAATATATTCATTTACTTGTACAGATATAAAGTGTAGCAGCAGCCGGCGAAGTGCAAAGATGTGCTCCTGCATCGCTGCGCTGCTTCGTCGCAAAGACCTGTCCTCGCAAGCTTCGGCCAATGTCTTTCCTGCAGGAAGCAGTGACGGCGCTTGCGACGGAGCGAAGCGAGTCCTGAGACCCCGCAGGCGCAAAGCGACGAGGAGGCTCAGGCAGCTCCCTGCGGAACGCGTCCGGCTGTCTCTGCATCGCTTCGCTAGCTTCGAGACATTAAAAGATATGCAGCGAAATGATTGAAGAAGTTGATGTTTCTCGACAGCCTGAAAAAGGAGCTGCAATTAAATCTGCAGCTCCTTTTACTATGGATTTATAAATTATGCTGGATTAGCTTGCAGTTCCAACGTGATCTTGATGTCTTCGCCTACAAGTACGCCGCCTGTTTCAAGCGTCTGGTTCCAAGTAAGGCCGAAATCTTTGCGGTTCACTTTGCCTTCGCCGCTGAATGCTACAACTTCCACGCCCCATGGGTTAACGCCTTTGCCGCCGTATTCCACTTCGAAAGTGGCTGGGCGAGTAACACCTTTCATCGTCAAGTCGCCTGTCAATTCGTACTCGTCGTCACCTTTTTTAACGATTTCGTTTGCATTGAAAGTGATATGAGGATGCTGTTCAGCATCGAAGAAATCCGCCGAACGCAAGTGGTTGTCACGGTCTTCGTTGTTTGTATTGATGCTTGCCACGTCGATTTTGAAATCGATCAAGGCACCTTGAAGATCCGTTTCATCGGCTTCAACTGTTGCGTCATATGATGCGAAAGAGCCTTTCACTTTTGATACCATCATGTGTTTTACTGAAAAGCCGATTTCTGAATGCGCTGCGTCTACTGTCCATTTTTTCATGTTTGATTTCCTCCAATATTTTTATGTCTAACCAAACTATAAAACAATAAAACTATGATGTCAATATACTTTAATTAATTATTCTCGAATTCGAGATAAATATTTTATTGGACTTTTGAACGTAACTGACCATAAAAGCTTGTCAAATGGGTAATAAAATCGGATACTATTAGAAGTTAAACGTTTAGAAGGGATTTGCTTGGAATGACGAAAGAAAGATGGTTATCAGACCTTCGCCGATTTGTGGCGGACAGCCACGTGAAAATCGACGAACCGCTACATCTCCATACATTGACAAGAATGGGCGGACCGGCTGATATTTTTGTATCACCTACAAACGAAGATGAAACTGCTTATACAGTAAAATATGCATATGAAAATAATATTCCCCTATTATTGTTGGGGAATGGCTCGAACATGGTCGTACGTGACGGCGGAGTAAGGGGAATTGTATTGAACCTGAAAAGCCTTAACGAAATCCGCATCGATGGTCTGAATGTCTACGCGCAAGGCGGCGCAAACATCAAGGAAGTTTCTAAAGCCGCTGCTTTGAACACGTTGACGGGCTTTGAATTCGCATGCGGAATCCCGGGTTCTGTCGGCGGAGCGATGGCGATGAATGCCGGAGCATATGGCGGAGAGATCAAAGATATCATTATTCAGGCAACCGTCCTGACCAATACGGGCGATAAACTTCTTCTATCCAAAGAAGAGCTTGAACTGGATTACCGCAAGAGTGTCATAACGAAAAAAGGCTATTATGTTTTGTCGGCTGAATTCGGTCTTGAAAGAGGGGACCAAAACGTCATTGACGCGAAAATGGCCGATTTGACGCATCAGCGCGAATCCAAGCAGCCGCTTGAATTCCCTTCAGCCGGAAGTGTCTTCAAACGTCCGCCGGGCAATTTTGCGGGCAAGCTGATCCAGGAAAGTGGTTTACAGGGCAAAGGATTCGGCGGTGCGGAAGTTTCGACCAAGCACGCAGGGTTTATTGTCAATAAAAACAATGCCACAGCCAACGATTATATCCAGACAATCGAAATGGTGAAATCGGCTGTCCGGGAAAAATTCGGCATCGATTTGGAGCTTGAAGTGAAAATTGTCGGCGACGACACAGTGTGAATAATTAGCGGGAAGCCCTTAATAAGGGGCTCCCGTTTTTTTAATGGCGCAAAATCATGCTATAATTGAATAATAAATAATCGTGGGAGCTGATGGTGATAGACTTTACAATTAACGGAATTATATTAATATGTGGTGCTTTTCTTTTAATGGGCGTAATTATGACAAAAGTTTCAGCGCGTGCTGGAGTCCCTTCCCTCGTTCTCTTCATGATCATCGGAATGATCCTCGGCAGTGATATTTCCGGACTTATCTATTTCTCCAATGCTGAAGTTGCACAATTGGTTGGTGTAGTGGCCTTGATCATCATTCTGTTCGAAGGTGGACTGCAGACACAATGGAAAAATATACGCCCGGTTCTTGGCGGTTCTTTGGTACTGGCAACACTTGGTGTTCTAATAACAACTGCGGTAGTGGCGGTTGCTGCCTATTACGTTTTGGGCATTTCCGTTCTTGAAGCATTACTGCTCGGCTCAATCGTCGGTTCGACCGATGCGGCTGCCGTTTTCTCGGTTCTTGCGGGACAAAACATCAAAGGGCGAATTTCTTCGACTCTGGAAGCGGAATCCGGTACCAATGACCCGATGGCGATGTTCCTGACAATCGCCTTTATCCAATTGATCCTGACGCCTGACTCCTCTGTCTTCACGATGCTTGGCAGCTTTGTGCTGCAAATGGGCGTCGGCGGGATTTTAGGGGTGGGGCTCGGTCTGCTCGCTTCGTGGACGATCAATCGGATCAAATTGAATGCTTCAGGCCTGTATGCTGTCCTGTCTGTCGGCTTTGCCATATTCATCTACAGCTTTACGGCTATTCTTGGCGGCAGCGGCCTGTTGGCGGTCTACCTGGCGGCACTTGTCATCGGAACGCGCGATTTGACGCACAGCTATTCGATCATCAGTTTCAATGAAGGACTTGCATGGCTTATGCAGATCCTGATGTTCGTCATCCTCGGGCTTCTCGTTTTCCCAAGCCAGCTGGCTGACTGGGATCTCATTTGGAAAGGACTTGTCCTGTCGCTTGTGCTGATCTTTATCGCCCGGCCGATCGCTGTCTTCGCATCGACAATTTTCTTCGATTATTCATTGAATGAAAAATTGTTCATGTCCTGGGCAGGGCTTCGTGGTGCGGTGCCGATCGTGTTGGCGACGTTCCCGATGCTTGCCGGTCTGGAAAATAGTTTCCTGTTCTTCAATGTCGTGTTCTTTATCGTTTTAACCTCCGCTTTGCTGCAAGGTTCAACCATTCCTTTCTTTGCAAATAAATTGAAATTGAATGGTCGGCCATCGCCCAAACGCATCCACTCACTGGAGTTGGTGTCGATGGATAAAGCGAATGCAGAAATGCTGGAAGTTGAATTGACCAGCAAGTCACCGTTTGCCGGCCAGCTTGTGCAGACGATCGGTCTGCCGAAGCAGACATTGATCAGTGCGATCATCCGCTCAGGCCGCCTGGTTATGCCAACCGGCACAACGAAGCTCAAAGTCGGTGACGTACTCTATGTCCTGACAGAGAAAAAGCAAGTGTCAAAAGTGAAAATGGTTCTTGGTGAAGAGGACATCGTAAACTAGCCCGCTAATATGCGGGCTTTTTTACATTGAAGGAATTGCCGTGGCTATGGTCGAATAAAATTAAGACATCGAAAAGGGGGAGAAAGTGGAAATGGAGAAAAAGCAGAAAAAGAGAAAATGGCTTAAATGGGTGTTGGGGACGCTTGGGGTGTTGGTGGCGATTGCCGTTATCGGACTCATTTATGTTAACGCTTACATAGGCAAATCAAAACCGGTGATCAATGGCGAATTAAACGTCTCCGTACTGGATGAAGATGTGACGGTTACCCGTGACGACATCGGTGTTCCGCATATCGAAGCGCAGTCCGATGCAGACCTGTACCGCGCGCAAGGCTATGTCGTGGCACAGGACCGGTTGTTCCAGATGGATCTGTCACGTCGGCAGGCAAGCGGAAGATTGGCGGAAGCAGTCGGCGCTGCTGCAGTCGATACGGATAAATTTTTCCGGACTTTCAGTTTACGCGACGCGGCTGAAAAGTCATGGGAAGGCTACGATGACGAATCGAAGCAAGTGCTGGAATGGTTTGCTGAAGGGGTGAATGCTTTCATTGATGAAGCAAAAGAGAACGATACATTAAGCTACGAATTCAGTTTGCTTGGCTACGAGCCGGAAGAGTGGACACCGGTCGATTCACTGGCCATCGGAAAATTCATGGCCTACGATCTTGGGGGCAATTGGTCATCGCTTGCCGTAAGACACTGGGCGCTTGGTGAATTTCCTGAAGCGAAAGCCAAGGAGTTGTTTATCGAATATCCGGAAGATGCACCGGCAATTATCGAAGCCAATATCAACAGCCAGGTAAAAGTGGCGGGCGAATTCGATGCTTCGCTTGTGCCGAATGAATTCAACGGCAGCAATAACTGGGTCGTTTCCGGTGATAAGACGGAAAGCGGCATGCCGCTCCTGGCAGATGACCCGCATCTTGGGTTAAGTACGCCGTCCATCTGGTATCAGATGCATTTGCAGTCTCCGGAGCAGAATGTCAGCGGTGTCATTTTCGCTGGCGTGCCCGGCATCATTCTCGGGCACAACGAAGAAGTCGCCTGGGGTGTCACCAATGTCGGTCCTGATGTACAGGACCTTTATATCGAAACGCCGAATCCGGAAGATCCGACTCAATTCCGTTATGAAGGTGAATGGGAGCAGGCGGAAGTAAGGGATGAGCCGATCAAAGTGAAAGACGGCGAAACCGTTGATTTTGAAGTGGTGGTCACTCGCCATGGTCCGGTCATTTCTGAACTGCTCTATGAAGAGGAAGATCCGGGCGCGGTGTTTTCAATGCAATGGACGGCCCTTGAACCGACTCTTGAACTGCAGGCAGTCCTGGGTTTCAATAAAGCTTCAAACTGGGAGGACTTTGAAACGGCGCTGGAAGATTTCCAGGCGCCTGCCCAGAATTTTGTTTTTGCGGCAACGGATGGCACCATCGCTTATAAAGCGAACGGACGCATTCCAATCCGTAAAACAGGTGATGGCCAATTGCCGGTTCCCGGTGATTCCGCGGATTATGGCTGGGAAGGTTATGTGCCATTCGACGAATTGCCGACTGTTGTGAATCCGGAAAACGGTTTTATTGCCACGGCGAACAATGAAGTGGTCGACGATTCCTATGAATACCACATCACTGATTTTTGGGCACAGCCCTACCGCTACAAGCGGATCGCGGAAGTGCTGGAGGCATCAGATAATTTAACGGCTGAAGATATGATGGAGCTTCAGATGGATAAGAAAAATCTTTATGCTGAGGAATTTTTGGCGGATATGATCGAAGCAGTCAGGGCGGAAAGTGACGACTACGAAGAAGAGCTTGCGATTCTCGCTGAATGGGACCAGGTGGATGCTGCAGACCAGGCGGCGCCGCTGATGTTCCATAAATGGATGAAACAGCTGCCGCATACGTTGCTGGAAGACAGCTTCCCGGAGGATGTCTATGAGCTGATGCCGGGCAAAAATCACATTACGGATGCGATGATGCGCGACTCGTTTGCCGGCAATGACGGAACATGGGTCAGTGAATATGGCGGCGTCGGAAAGTGGCTGACGGATGCGCTGGAAACAAGCTTAACGGAAATTGAAGATGAGTTTTCGGGAGACCCTGAAAACTGGAAATGGGGAGAATATCATCAATTGACATTCCCGCATCCGCTCGCAGGAGCCTCTCCTATATTCGAAAGTATCCTGAATCCGGATCCGGTGGCACTTGGCGGTTCAAATATCACCGTGCAGGCGGCGGCATTTGATGAACAGGGCAATGTCGACCACGGAGCGGCATGGCGATTTGTAGCAGACCTTTCCGATTTATCCAGTGCACACCATATTGTGGGACCGGGTCTGAGCGGCCATGTGAAATCTGACTTCTTCCATAATCAAGTCGGCAAGTGGGCAGAAGGCAATTACCATGAGACACCGATAGACGGTTCGGCGGAAGGATCGACCTTAACACTCACAGCCGAGTAAGTTATAATGGGAAAAAAAGATATGGGGCGTTTGATTTGAAAAGAATGTTAGCGGTCGGATTCGGCGGCATGGCCGGTTCTTTGCTGCGGGCCTGGATTTACGCAGCGGTTCCGGGCACTGTCAGTCTCTGGATCATCAATATCGTCGGCAGTTTTCTGATCGGTTTCGCAGTCATGAAACTCAGCGGAAAATCTGCTGAACTGCGGCTGTTCATCTCGACTGGGCTGCTTGGATCATTTACGACTTTTTCGGCTTTCTCGAATGATTGGTTCCGGATGCTTGAGAATTCCCTGGCAACCGGTATTCTATATGGTCTCGGAATGACCATCGCGGCAACAGCGGCAGCAGCTGCCGGATTGTGGCTTGGGCGGAAAGGGGTGAGTGGATGAGCGGGATTGAAATTGCGCTTGGCGGATTTCTCGGCGCCATGGCCCGTTACCTGTTTTACCTGGTCGCTGAAGCCCGGTGGCGTCAGCCGAAAATTGCTACGCTGCTGGTGAATATCCTGGGTTCATTTGCTTTAGGAGCATTTGTCGGAAGCGGCAATCTGTCCGTTTTTTGGATGACCGGATTTCTTGGCGCATTCACAACGTTCTCGACGATGGCGCTGGATGCGGTAAAGGATTTTGAAGACGGCAAATGGCTGGCAGGTATTTCTTACTTGCTTGCAAATCTGATCGGCGGATTGGGTTTGTTTGTAGCAGGATATATGATTTTTTAACGTTAAGAGGCTGGAAACCGACGGAGACCGTCTGTTTCCAGCCTCTTATTTCATTTGACGATGACCACAGGGGCATGGACGCGTTTCGCCACTTTATGGCTGACGCTTCCGAGCACCATTTCCTGGAATGAATTGAGTCCCCGGCTGCCGATGAAGATGACGTCATAATCGTTTTCATTGGCGTGCTTGATGATTGTAGGACCTGGCGTACCGTGAAGGGTCGTGGTTTCATAGGGTATACCCGCAGAGCTGAAGATTTCCTCAAGCGGCAAGAGCAGCTGACGTCGGTAATGATGTGGTTCGTCGCTGTGTTTATCGTGCTGCACTTCCGTCCGGGCTTTTTCATAATCGACTACATAAAGCAAGGTCACAGAGGCGTCTTTGAACACCTTCGCCATCTTCAATGCTTCGGCCGCCGCCCTTCTTGAGTGCTCAGAACCATCTGCCGCCAAAAGTATTTTCTGATACATCGACGTCTCCCCCTCTTTTATGAAAAGCTTAGTGTCTCTATTCGACGTGAAAAGCTTAATTTCCTCTTGGCAAAAAAAGCGCTCATCATTCAAACGGAGGTTTGACTATAACGGCGGAAAAGGCTACACTGAGGAAAACAATCAAATGGATATTTGAATGAAAAGAGGAAGAGCCATGAAAGAGATATGTGAAATTTCGAAAGATCATCCCGAAAAAGTGGAAAATGTTCAAAAACAAATGACGGATCTCACTGATGTGGCGATTCTTTTCAAGGCGCTGGCTGATGAAACACGGCTGAAAATCGCTTTCGCCCTGACGATAGAAGAAGAGATGTGTGTCTGCGATATTGCGGCGGTGATCGGCGGCTCGACAGCTACTGCCTCCCATCATCTGCGGTATCTTCGTGAGCGCAAACTTGCAAAATCCGAACGAAAAGGCAAGCAAATCTATTACTCGCTGTCGGACAAGCACGTCCATCAGCTTGTGACCATTGCGCATGAACACGCGAAAGAAGGTGAAGAAGTTGGTTAAAACATACCGTCTTGAAAATCTGTCCTGCACGAATTGCGCGGCGAAATTCGAGAAGAATATACGCAGCCTGCCGGATATCAAAGAGGTTGAATTGAATTTCGGAGCTTCGAAGCTGACTGTTGACGGTGACGTTTCCATCGCGGACCTGGAGCGCGCGGGGGCATTCGACCATATCCGGGTCTATCCGGAAAGAGCGAAAATCGAACAAACGCCTTTCTACAAACGGCGTCAGACGATTGAAACGGCGATTTCGTTCCTGCTGCTGATTGCCGGTGTCATCCTTTCTTTCCAGACAAGTGAAAGCAACCCTTGGGCAATCGGCCTGTTCGGCGGATCCATGCTGGTCGGCGGCTATCATATGTTCCGTACCGGTTTAACGAACCTTAGCCGCCTTGAATTCGATATGAAAACATTGATGACCATCGCTGTCATCGGTGCTGCCATAATCGGAGAATGGCGTGAAGGCGCTGTTGTCGTATTTTTGTTTGCGATCAGTGAGGCGCTTGAATCGTTTTCGATGAATAAAGCACGCCAGTCGATTCGCAGCCTTATGGATTTGGCGCCTTCACGCGCCTTGATCCAGCGGGATGGTGAATTGATCGAAATGGACACAGAAGAAGTGCGCATCGGTGATGTACTGATCGTCAAACCTGGGCAGAAAATTGCGATGGATGGGGTAGTGCTTCGCGGCGAGTCTGCGGTTAACCAGGCGGCCATTACAGGTGAGTCGATTCCAGAAGTCAAAAAACCTGGGGCTGATGTATTTGCCGGCACGATGAACGAAGAAGGTGCGCTTGAAGTGACCGTCACCAAACGCGTTGAAGATACAACCATCGCAAAAATTATCCACTTGGTGGAAGAAGCGCAGGCGGAAAAAGCGCCGTCGCAAAAATTCGTCGACCAGTTCGCGAAATACTATACACCGGCAATCATCGCCATCGCCTTCCTAACCGCATTGGTGCCGGGGTATCTGACAGGCGACTGGCAGCTGTGGATTTATCAGGCCTTAGCTGTCCTGGTTGTCGGCTGCCCTTGCGCACTTGTCGTATCGACACCGGTCGCAATCGTTACGGCCATCGGCAATGCGGCGAGACAAGGCGTCCTTATTAAAGGCGGCATTCACTTGGAAGAAACAGGCCGCATCAACGTCGTGGCATTCGATAAAACCGGAACGCTGACAAAAGGCTATCCGGAAGTCACGGACGCGGTACCGGAAAATGGGTATACGAAAGATCGGCTCATCCAATTGGCTGCATCAGCAGAAGCGATGTCCCAGCATCCGTTGGCTCGCGCTATCGTCAAGGAAGCGACGCAGATGCTTCCTTCCGAAGGGTTTAATTCGGTCACCGGCAAAGGGGCTTATGCTTTGGTTAATGGAGAGCGGATCCATATCGGCAGTCTGCTGTGGGCGGAAGAATTCGGGTTTGAAATCCCCGAGCATGCCCAAAGCCTGCAGCAGCGCGGTAAATCGGTGATGGCTGTCTTTAAAGAAAAAGAATTTATCGGCGTCATTGCTGTGGCTGATGCGATTCGAAATGAAAGCCCGGCCATTGTGCGTAAATTGAAAGAGATGGGCATCGGCAGCACTGTCATGCTGACAGGCGACCATCCAGCGACCGCTAATGCAATCGCTGGAGAAATCGGCGTCACCGATGTGCGGGCAGGATTGATGCCGCAGGACAAACTATCGGCGATCCGTGAACTCCAGAAGCAATACGGCCGCGTTGCAATGGTCGGCGACGGCATCAATGATGCGCCGGCACTGGCGGCTTCCACAGTCGGCATTGCCATGGGAGGAGCTGGTACAGACACGGCGCTTGAGACAGCTGACATCGCGCTGATGGCTGACGATCTTGAAAAACTTCCTTATACGATTCGACTAAGCCGCAAGACATTGCGTATAATAAAGGAAAATATCATGTTTGCTTTGGGGCTGAAGGTAATTGCTTTGCTGTTGATCATTCCGGGCTGGCTCACTTTATGGATTGCGATTTTCGCGGACATGGGTGCGACCCTGCTCGTAATCTTGAATGCTCTGCGCCTGGTCAAGGTTCAAAAGTAAGCAATGCATGCTTGGAGGATTTGTTTTGAAATTAACTGAATGGACAATGGAAGAGCAGGAACAGCTGATCCATTTTATGACGACGAATTCCTGGCCATATCACGGACAGGAACATCCAGTCCGTGCCTTAATACAGAAGACGATCGAAGAAGGCGGTTACCAGTCTGATCAGGTAACTACCTTCTGGGTTGAAAATGATGAAGGGGAACAGGTCGGGCTTGTGAAAATCTTTGATCTGCAGGACGACATCCCGTTATTCGATTTGCGGATTGCCGATCCATACCGCGGGAAAGGCTACGGGCCGAAAGCATTGAAAATGACGGCGGATTTCGTTTTCTCATTGCCGGAAAAGAAAATCAGGCTGGAAGGGCATACGCGCCACGATAACTTTGCGATGCGCAAGGCTTTTGAACGGACGGGGTTCGTTAAAGAAGCCCATATCCGCCAAGCCTGGTTTTCGGCAAAAGAAAACCGCTATTTCGATGCGGTCACTTACGGAATGACCCGAGAAGACTGGCAGCAGGGTGTTACGACGCCTGTTTTATGGGAAGATACGATTGCGGAACCATCAGGGACACCTTTTAATCCTGTCCTGCTCGAGTTTCCGGAAGAATTCGAATCGGAGCGTTTGCTGATCCGCGCGCCGCGTCGTGAAGATGCGGTCCACAGTTATGAAGCGATCAAGCATTCCATTGAATCGCTGCGTCCCTGGATGCCGTTTGCGCAGAAAAAACCTGACCTGAAGCAGATTGAAGCGAATCTCATCGAAGCGGCTGCTGATTTCCAATTGCGAAAAGATCTCCGCCTTCATTTTTTCCAGAAAGAAACCGGGGAATTCATTGGGTCAAGCGGGCTGCACCGCATCGATTGGGAAGTGCGGAAGTTCGAAATCGGCTACTGGGTCGACAATCGTTTTGAAGGAAAAGGGTATGTGACTGAAGCGGTTGAGCGCATAACGCGTTTTGCGTTCGAGGAACTCGGGGCAAACCGGGTGGAAATCAAATGCGATCCTGACAACGTCAGAAGCCGTGCTGTTGCGGAAAGGCTTGATTTTAAACTGGAAGGCATCCTCCGCAATGAGACGATCTCCCGCCTCGACAATAAACTGCGTGATACATGCATCTATTCGAAAATCAGAGAATAGCAAATATGGATAAACAGAAAAAGAGACGGTGAGGATTGACCCTCGCCGTCTCTTCTTCTATATCCCTTTCCTACCGGAAATCAAGTTAACGATAAGAATGATTGCTGCTACGATTAGTAATAGGTGAATTAATCCGCCTGCTACGTCCATTAAAAATCCGATAAGCCAAATTGCTAAAATAACTACAAGAATAATCCATAAAATACGAGCCATGTGTTTTCACCGACCTTTCTGCTTAGATAGTAATATGTACCCTCAAAAAATACCCCGCAAACCTATCGTGAAAAAAACTGTAATCGGTGTGGGGAAAGCTCGGTTGTTCACGGGGTGAGGGTATAGTAAACTTAAGGTTAGCCACGTTAGGGAGGAACGAAATTTGCCTACTCCAAGTATGGAAGACCATATTGAAATCATATACTCATTAATCGAACAGAAAGGCTACGCCCGTGTTTCGGACATTGCCGAGGCGTTATCCGTGCTGCCGTCTTCTGTCACCAAGATGGTGCAGAGGCTGGATAAGGACGGCTATCTGATTTATGAACGTTACCGTGGACTGGTGCTGACGCCGCAAGGACAGAAATTAGGCAAACGCCTTGTCAAAAGACATGATTTACTGGAGCAGTTTTTACGGCTGATTGGTGTTGATGAGGAACGCATCTATAATGATGTGGAAGGAATTGAACACCATTTGAGCTGGAATTCAATCAACCGGATTGCTGATCTTGTCCAGGTACTTGAGGAAAATCCTCAATTTATCGAAAAGCTGGAAAAACTTAAAAATGAAGAGAAGAATAGTTAATAGAAACAGGAGGTTTCATTATGGCATTGCATCCAGGTGAAAAAGCAGTATTACAAATAAAGGACCGTTCAGGTTCCCAGTGGATCTTATCAGACGGTTCAGGTGATGAAGTTCTGATGAATGAGTCTGAAATCGAAGAAGGACGCGAAATCGGGGAAGAAATTGAAGTTTTCCTTTACCGAAACCGCCAAGGCGGCATTTCGGCAACACCGATGATTCCGCATATTCTGCCAAGTATTTACGGCTGGGCAAAAGTATTGAAGGTATCCAAGCGCGAAGGAGCAGTCGTGGATATCGGGACTACCCGTGAAGTCTACCTGCTGCCGGCAGATTTGCCGCAATTCGAAGAACTATGGCCACAACAGGGCGATCACATTTTCATGACAATCCGGACAGACCGTTACGGCGATCTTTACGGACGCCTTGCAACTGAAGAGAAGGTCAACGAATTGTATGTTGATGCACCGACGTCTGTCTATAATCAGGATTTGAAAGCAAGGGCTTATCGCTTGCTGCCGGTCGGCACATTCATGATTTCGGTTCCGGAAATGTACCGCATCTTTGTCCATGAAACCGAGCGGGAAGAAGAACCGCGCCTTGGCGAAGAAAAAACGGTGCGTATCATTGGCGTGAAAGATGATGGCACATTGAATGGTTCGCTGCTGCCGCGCAAGCAGGAACGCTTGTCGGATGATGCTGAAACGATTATGCGTTATCTAACGGAATCTGGCGGCCAGATGCCATTCGGCGATAAATCTTCACCAGAAGAAATCCAGGAAATGTTCGGCATGAGCAAAGCTGCATTCAAGCGTGCTTTGGGACGCCTGTACAAAGACCGTCGAATCGTACAGGAAGACGGCTGGACCAAACTTCAGCAGCATTGATGCAACCTTTCTGAATCGGAATCGTATTATTTCTATGAAAGGGGCTAAAAAGATGAAGAAACTGATAGCAACCATAGCAATGATTTTAATGGTATCGACGCTCGTTCCCACTTGGGCAGCAGCGAATGTCGGCATCAATGAAAAATACGGAGTGCCGATTGTGGTATACGGAGGCAACCTCTCTGAAGACGAAAAAGCGAGTGTCGCTGAAAGCCTGAGTGTCGAAGAAGAGGCGGAAGTGGAAGAAATCGAAGTCACGGGTGAAGACCTTGTCACTTATATCAAAGACGGGGACGCGCGTGCGCGTATGTTTTCTTCAGCAAAAATCACCCGTAAAGATGAAGGCGAAGGCCTGGTCATCCAAATCGTAACGCCGGATAATATCACACAAGTAACAACGGAAATGTATGCCAATGCAATGCTGACGGCTGGAATCGAGAATGCGACAGTTGAAGTTGCCGCACCAAAACCGGTAACTGGCCACTCAGCACTTGTAGGCATCTACAAAGCTTATGAAGTAAACGGCGAACAATTGGATCCGGAACGGACAGACGTTGCAAACGATGAACTTGAAGTGGCGACTGAACTCGCTGAAGGTGTAGATGAAGCGAAAGTAAGCGAGTTGCTGACAGAGATCAAAAAGCAGATTGCTGAACAGAATCCGGCTTCACGTGAAGACGTGGAACAGATTGTAGAAGAGCAATTGTCGAAGCTGCAAATTGAGCTGAGCCCGGAAGACCGTCAATTATTGATCGATTTGATGGATCGGATCCGCCAATTGGATATCGATTTTTCCCAATGGTCGACTCAACTTGAAGACTTAAGTAAAACGATCGAAGACAAGATTGGCACAATCGTTAACGATGAAGGATTCTGGAACAGTGTCAAAGAATTCTTCAGAAACCTGGCGAACACTGTGCGTTCATGGTTCAACTAATCTAATTTGAAAAAGCGGACAGCCGAGGCTGTCCGTTTTTTTAGACTGTTGAGAAAGAAAAGCAGGAAACCGATATTCCGCAAAACAGCTTCGCTTTCCTGGGGGCTTGCAAAAACCCGTGCTCCTGCATCGCTGCGCTAGCTTCGTCGCAAAGAGCCGGCCTTGCAAGCTACGGCCAACTCTTAGCTAACTCGGACTCGGTCCCCTTCGCCCGAGTGGATCTCAGCACTTCGCTCGAAACAGAGTTGGAAAACCAACTCTGTTTCTAATCCCCTGGGAGTCTTCGCTGTTTTGCTCCATATCTTTAGATTGTTTTCTATTTAAGAAATTCGCTTCAGCTTGTTTCAAGTAAAGGAGGGAATGTCTTATTTCAGAATGCAATCAAAATGAAGTGACAGACGGTGACTCCTGCGGGAAAAAGAGCGAGTCCTGAGACCCCGCAGGGAGCGAAGCGACTGAGGAGGCTTAGGCCGCTCCCCGCGGAAAGCATCCGTCTAAAACGGAATGATTATAGAAGTTGATGGTTTCTAGACAGCCTGAAAAAAGGATGGCCAAGGCTGTACGTTTTTTAATTGGAAATAAATCTGAATTGAAGGCACTTCGCAGTTCAGTAAGCCGTTTTCTTGCTGGAGGAGACCAAGGATGTTATTATTTAATTAATATCTCGAATTCAAGATAATTTAAGGAGGCATTTTTTATGAAATTGGAAGGCATTCATCACGTTTCAGCAATCACGGCCAATGCTGATAAAAATCATGGTTTCTTTACGCGGATCCTTGGCATGCGGCTTGTGAAAAAAAGCGTTAATCAGGATTCGACATCATCCTATCATTTATTTTACGCAGATGCGGTGGGCACGCCTGGAACAGATATGACGTATTTTGATATTCCGATGGCCGGGCGCACGTATCCCGGTGTTTCAAGCATCAGCAACACAGCGTTCCGTGTAAAAAGTGAGGAAGCGCTGCATTACTGGCTGAAGCGTTTTGAGGAATTTCAGGTGCCTCACGGTGAAATCCGTGAAAGATTCAATCGTCAGACGGTTGAATTTCAAGACTTCGAAGGATCCCGTTTAATGCTGACCGTTGACGACGGCACAGGCATTGAGTACGGCATTCCTTGGACAAAAGCTGGAGTTCCCGAAGAATATGCGATTGTCGGTTTGGGAAATGTCCGGCTGACGGTCCGTAAAAAAGACAGGACCGCAGCAGTGCTGACGGAAATCATGGGGTTTGAGGAAGTCGGCTCTTATCCTTCGGAAATTGAAGGGATGGCAGATATTTTTGTCTACTCGACAGGAAAAGGCGGCCCTGCCGGCGAAGTACATGTAGAGGAACGTCCGGATCTTCCGCCGGAACGTCCTGGACGCGGAAGTGTCCATCATGTTGCATTTAGGGTGAAGACCTTTGAAGAGTACAGCAAATGGAATAAATATTTGCGTGATAACGGATTTATGACTTCCGGTGAAGTTGATCGGTATTATTTTAAAGCCATCTATTTCCGGGAGCCAAATGGTATTCTATTTGAGCTTTCCACAGATGAACCGGGATTTGCAACAGATGAACCAATGGAAAGTTTAGGGGAAGACCTGGCTTTACCGCCATTCCTGGAACCAAAGAGAGCTGAAATAGAAGCATCGCTGCGTCCGTTGAGTATTAATAAGCAATAATCGAGGAGGATGGAAGATGGATTTTAAAATGGTGGAGCTTGGCCAGGATGAATTTGCATTCCGCAATGAAGATGATGGGACGGTTAATGCTGAAATCACCTGGACCCAAATGGCCGATGTTATGGTCGTGGAACATACATTTGTAAATGAAACTATGCGCAACCAGGGACTGGCGAAAAAGCTGGTTGACCGCGCAGTCGAATATGCACGCGAAAATGAATACAAGATTGAACCAGTCTGCTCATACGTAGCGTCTGTATTCGAACGGTATGATGAATATGAGGATGTAAAAGTATAAAAGCAGAAAAGCGACAGTGAGAGATGGCCCCAAGAATTTTGGGGCCATCTCTTGCAAGGAAACGCAAAAAAGCAATCCGCCATTCATTATGGTTTGGATTGCTTTTTCTAATGTTCTGTTATGTAGTTTTTCATAACTACCTCCAATTTCTTATAGGAATGTCATTAAGAAAACGATACCAGTCAAAATTGAAGCTCCACCTACACCGTACATGAAATCTGATTGGCTAAATACTAAGTTTTTTTCCATTTTATAGAACCCCTCTCAAATGTTTGTAATTTTGTTTGTTACTAAATAAATACCCGGGCAAAAGCAATTTAAACATGTTTCAGCAAATTTTTTCAGGGAATCTTATTTATGAACAAAGTTTTCTGCATCCCGTTCTGGAAATTAGGACGGCTGCAAATAAGGAGGAGGCAGTTATATGAATAATGGAACGATCAGCAGGACAGGGGAACGGGTCCTCGGCATAATCGGAATTGTATTTAACATTCTTACGATCATTTTATTGGCATGGCTGATTACCAGTATCAGCGGTCTGGAAGGCACTGCCGAGTTTGAACAGTTTGAGCAGGATATCATGAATGATCCCGCTTTTGAGGGAAGTCCGGAAGAAGCTCAAATGGTAGTGGATTTCATCATTGGCGGAACCGGAGTATTCGGTTGGGCGCTCGTGGCAATGCTGGCACTCAGCACGATTCTGGCAATTGTGGCCCTCATTAATTTGAAGAAGACCAGTAACGCAAGCCTTGCAGGGGTGTTCTTCATACTTGCCGGTCTGTTGGCAGGCGTCCTGTCATTGACATCGATTCTTTTCTATATTGCTGCAATCATGTGTTTCGTACGCAAACCGCCGATGCGCGATGATGAATTGCACAGGAGAGATGATGGTGCATACCGCAATGAGAAAATCCGCAGAACGGATGATTCGCTCTACCGTGAAGATGAAGTTCGCAGAACGGATGAACCTGTATATCGCGAAGATGAGGTTCGCAGAACGGATGAGCCTGTATATCGCGAAGATGAAGTCCGCAGAACAGACGACACTGTCCGCCGTGACGAGACTCGCCGTGATGATACGCGCCGCGATGACGATACACCGTATCGCCCGCTATAAGCAGTACAAAGAAAAGCACCTGCTCATAGAGCGGGTGCTTTCAAATTGTACACATATTTCGCTGTCTGCAACGGGTGGCCTTCAAACAGTTCTTCAAATTCTTCGACAAACTCAAAGCCGTTCGCTTCATAAAAGCTGCGGCCTTTTTTATTTTCGCATTCCACATAAACAAAAAGGTTTGAACCATCGAGCAGATAAGCCAACCCGCTGTCGAGGAGTTTTTTTCCATAGCCATTGCGCTGATATTCCGGTTTCAAATACAAGGCAATCAATTCAGCGTCTCCATCATCGTCGAGTTTCGTGAAATTGGCAAAGCCTATAGGCTCGCCCTCGTGTTCAGCCAATAGAAGAATGGTTTTTTTCAAGCGCATTTCCATCATTGGGACGGAATAGGATTTATCTAAGAAACTTTGCTGTATATTCACTGGGATTATGTCTTGGTAAGTGTCATTCCAACTGATATGGGCAATTTCCTGAACAGCTGTAATATCTTTGGGTGTACCTGTGCGAATCATGCAATCACCTCGGAAATTCTTTTCGTCATCATATCAAAATTCCCCATGAATAGCCACTGTTGTGGAATAATAGAGACTAAAGGAGTGAGTGGAGTTGACTTGGAAATTTTATGATTTTGATGAACTGACTGCAGCTGAACTCTATGAAATGTTGAAGCTGCGAGTGGATGTCTTTGTAGTTGAGCAGAATTGCCCATATCCCGAACTGGACGGTCTGGACCAAAAATCGATCCATTTGGCATATAAGGAAGATGGGCGGATCCTTGCCTATGCGCGGCTTGTGCCCGGAGAACTTAAATATGGCGTTCCTTCAATAGGGCGTGTAATCGTCAGCCCGGATGCCAGAGGTCGCGGCCTTGCCCGTGAATTGATGAACAAAAGCATCGGATTTATTTTCAATGAATGGCAGCCTGAAGCGATCCGGCTGCAGGGACAGGTCTATTTAAAGGAATTCTACCAATCATTCGGCTTTGATCCGATATCGGATGTCTACGATGAAGACGGCATCCCGCATGTAGATATGAAGCTGGACAAAGAGGTACAGTCCAAACAGCTCAAAGTAGATTAAATAATATGAATAAGGGTATATAGGATAGAAGATATCAATTTGTGGAGGAGTGGATGGAATGGCAAAAGGAAAAGGCAGAGGATTGTTATTGGCGGGCCTTGCAGTAGGTGCCTACACTTACTTCAAAAACCCCGAAAACCGTGAAAAAGCTACATTGGCTTTCAATAATGCGAAAGAGAAGGTGAATTCATATATGGAATCACAAAACCTGGACGACAATAAAAAAACGGCGCACGATGGATCGAAACCACAGGAACCGCGTGAAAACAAAATGGTTTCAGAGGGCGCAATGACTTCGGTTCAATATTACAATGAAGAAGAACAGCAAAAAGAAGGCGCAAACGAAGAGAAAACAAAATTATCACCGAATGATACAAGCAAGGAAAAAACGGAAGATACCGAATCCGCATCTCCTGAACCAAAAATAAATACGGACAATATATAAAAGGGCGGTCTGCGGACCACCCTTTTTTCATTTCTTTATTTTCTTAACGTCGCCAGATTCACTGCAGCGGCGCTTAACAGCAGCACACCGCTGGTGATGAATCCGCGGTCGGCGCTTAATGCCAATGCGCCTGTAAAGGAAGAACCCGCTACAACGCCAATCGAAAAGAAGGCGTAAAAATAGCCGTATGCCTTGCCCCGTGACCGTTCGGTTGTTGAATCGATCAATAATGAATTAATGGAGGGGAACAGGAACGCAAAGCCGATGCCGTAAGTAATCATACTGGTGTAAAGCAAAGGAGCCGCAGAAACAGAACTCAATAAAAACAAGGAACTGCCCATAAGAAAGAATCCGGCTATTAAAGTATAAACAGGCTTGATCAAATCGAACAGGCGATTCACCGGAAGCAGGAACACGAGAATGGCGGCAATACCGAAAACACTTAATAGCAGGCCGCTCATTTCAGCGGGGAGTCCAAGGCCGGACACTTTCAACGGCAGCATATACGCCAGTACGCCTTGTGAAAACATAAGGAAGAAGGCGCCCATAAAAGCCCGCAATAAACCTGAGTTAAGAATGATCATGTTAAAAGTAAGCGGTTCGGCAGGCAATTCCTTTCTTTTTTTGACAGTGCGGCTCAACAGGAAAAAAGATGAAATGCCGAGAATCAGCAGTAAAGTTCCTGTCACTGCCATGGTCTCAGGCACGCTGGTGCGACTGGAGAATATCGCGCCGTATGCGGGGCCGATAATAGCGGCAAGCCCCACAAAAGCGCCTGAAACCGCAGCTCCTTTGCCGCGGCGGCTATGGTCTGTGCGGTTGGCCAGATAAGTGAAGGCTGCCGGAACAATCAACCCGGCCGCCAAACCATGGAGAAAGCGGATGGCGAGCAAGCTGTAGGGACCTTCCGCGAGTGAGTAAGTGAAAAGAAAGGCAGCTGTCAGCAGCATTCCGGCCACTAAAATGGCGAAGGGTCCTTTTCTGTCGGAGAATATGCCTGAAACGATATTGCCGAAAGTATTGGACAGTGAATACATGCCGACGGCCAATCCCGTCAAAAATGGCGTTGCCTGCAATTCAATCGCAAAAGGGCTGATGATCGGTAATTGAGCAAAAAGATCGAAGAACGCGAAGAAAATGATGATATAGATGAATAGCTGCATTGCTGTTCCTCATTCCCTGAAATAATAAAAGATTATGGATTAAGATGGAGTGTTTAAAGGGTAAATAGAGATAATGAAACTATTATACCATCTGGAGGTAGAAAGATGAAAAAGGCGATGTTTATACTGAATCCGTCGGCAGGAAAAGAAAAAGCTGCCGATTATAGAGAAAATGTGGAGAAAACCCTTAAAGAAATGGGATATATTGTCGATACTAAAGAGACGGAAAAACAAAGGGACGCAACCCTTTTTGCTCGTGAGGCCTGTGAGCAGAAATATGATTTTGTTGTGGCCATGGGTGGAGACGGGACGATAAACGAAGCGGTATCCGGTCTGGCGGAGCAGTCTCATCAACCGTTGTTTTCCCTCATCCCTCTTGGGACTGTCAATGATTTTGCACGGGCACTCGGAATTTCCCTGGACCCGGAAGAAGCTATCGAAGCACTGAAGAAAGGGACCGAGAAAGCTGTAGATATCGCGAAAGTAGGCGATATGTACTTCATGAATATTTTGGCTATCGGTGATATCGCGGAATCCACTTCTTCCGTTTCGCCGGAGCAAAAGACACGCCTTGGAGCACTTGCTTATTTTATCGAAGGAATCAAAGCGATTACGTCGGATGAAGAAACTTATTTCGAAGTTGAACATGATCATGGCGTTTGGAAAGGCGACGCCAAACTGGTTCTGGTCGCATTGACCAATTCGGTGGGCGGATTTGAAAAGCTGGCACCGGAAGCATTGACGGATGACGGGCTGCTTCATCTATATATCATAGAACACGCAAAACTTGCCGGTTTTGTCAGAATGGCAGGAGCATTATGGCGGGGGAAACTGGAGGAAGACCCTGAAGTTGAAGCCATCCATACCACAAAAGTGGTCATCCGGACAAAAGAGCCGTTAATTTGTAATATTGACGGTGATGAAGGATGTGCAACACCATTTAAGATTGAAGTCCTGCCACGGCATATTCGTGCGCTCATTCCGCCAGACAAAGAAGAATTAGAAGAGTAGAATAATAAAATCATTATAGCGGGAAAGGTGTGACGCATTTCAGAAATATTAAATGTATGTTACTTTTAGAGAAAAAGCGAGATTTTTTATAATGTTTGCGGTATGTTTAGTATATATTTAGGGAAGATATTTCCTAAAAAATTCTCGGGTAGGGCATAGGTAGTAGACCATATTGCTTAAAAAATTATATATTTTTGAGCAAAACTGTGTCCTTATTTATTGTTTCAGTATATAGTTAACATAGTGACTGCAAAAACTTGTGAAAAGAAAGACGGGGAAAAGATGAATATAATTGCTGTACCAACAATTCAAGAAACCATTTCCAAGATTTTCATGACAGAAAGTGAAAACTTAAACCAATATGATGGCCTGGAAAAGTTTTATGAGACCGAAACCCAATTAATCTACGAAATCCATCACTTGGAAAAAGAGAAAGCGAAAGAGACGCTTCGTGCTTTGATCGATATGATTTCACTGCATGCAGGCAAAGATACGATCCGTGCAATCCGAAACTATTACATAGTACTTTCTTCGGTGATGGCAAGAAAACTTTTCGAAATGCGCGTGCCGCCTAAAAAAGCTTTTGCTTTCAATAATGCCTGCATCGAGCTTGTCGACAACCGCATGAATGATTCAGAGTTTTTATATGTAGCGGATGAACTGATTGAATTTTTCATTTCAGTTATCTCAGAACGCAAACAGCCTTCATTTGGGCATCAGACTGTAAACAAAGTGGTCATGTTCATCAACGACGAAGTGGAACGCGATTTGTCAGTTGAAGATGTAGCCAAGCATTTCCATATTTCAACAAGCCATTTGTCGCGGATTTTCCGTGAGCATGCCGGCATTACGTTGGTGGAATACTTGAATGTTCGCCGTGTTGAGGAATCTCAGCATTATCTTCGCCATTCAGACAAAGGGATTTCAGAAATCTCGAAGCAGTTCCATTTCTGCAACCAAAGTTACTTCACCCGCATTTTCAAGAAATATACGACGGTTACGCCGAAGCAATTCCGCGACAGCCAGCATATCCCTTATTTCAGATATACATTGCCAAACGCCAAGTAAGGAGAAGAAATTCTCCTTTTTTTTCTGGTTTTTTTTAGTTGTTGCGGCTGACGCTAAGCCACAATCCTGTCAAATCCCTTGTAAAAAACAAGGCAGAGACTTTTCGCGGTTTGAAATATGCGCTTAGAATGCGGTATACTTCTTAATAGTTTAAAAAGGTGAAGGTGACTAATTTGAAAAAGAAATTTATTTTAATGTCAATGCTTACGGCAGCAGTGCTTTTCCTGAGTGGCTGTTCGGCTGTAGAGAATAAAGAAGGGTTTTTCTATAGCATTTTTGTCGCGCCATTTGATTTCTCCCTCGATTATTTAGGTAATCTTTTTGGCGGCAGCTACGGGCTCGCGATTGTAGCTATTACAGTTGTCATCCGACTCGTATTGATGCCTTTCATGCTGCGCACTTATAAGCGCCAGCAGGGGATGAAAGTGAAGATGGATGCCATGCGCCCTGAAATGGAAGACATCCAAAAGCGCTTGAAGAGCACGAAAGATAAAGAAGAACAGATGAAGCTCCAGCAGGAAATGATGGGGCTCTACAAGAAACACGAAGTCAACCCATTGAATATGGGCTGTCTTCCGGTTGTTATCCAGATGCCGATCGTTATGGGTCTGTATTTCGCCATCCTTTACTCGCCGGAAGTCCGTTCGCACGAATTCCTTTGGTTCAATCTTGGTGAACCCGATATCATCATGACCTTGATTGCCGGTGCTGTTTACTTCTTCCAGGCAAAAGTTTCGCTTTGGACTATGCCGGAACAGCAGCAGAAGCAGATGAAACTCTTCATCTACATTTCACCGATCATGATCATGTTCATCTCTTTCACGTCCATGGCCGCTCTGCCGGTTTACTGGACAGTCGGTGGTATTTTGCTGATCATCCAGACGTTCATCGGACGCAAGTTTTATTCCAACCATCCGGAAATCGCTTTGGAAGCAGTAGAATCAGATGAAAAAGTGGATCTGGAAAAGAAATAATCATGAAAGCTTGCCGGCATTGGATGCCGGCTTTCTTTTTAGGGAGCGAAACAAATGAATTCAAAAATGATGCAAGGAATCGGCATTGCCTCACTCAGTATTTTGGCCGTCATATTCCTGTTCATGGGATATATGGACATCGCGGTTCTCTTCATGACTGTGCTGTTCGTTCTCACGAACACATTCAGATACCGTCAGATGAAAGCGCAGGGCATGGACCGGGAAGCGAAATGGATGATGGGGATGGCAGTCATCTTCGGTATCCTCTTTTTCGTCGTACTGGGGACCATCCTGCTTTAATCGACTGATTGAAAGCTGCTGCTAAACGTAAAACAGCGCATCAGACTACTTCTTTTTAGAAAGCGATTCTGAGATATGGAGCAGAACAGCGAGACTCCCAGGGGATTAGAATCGGAGTTCGGTTTCCAACTCCGATTCGAGCGAAGTGCTGAGATCCACTCGGACGAAGGGGACCGAGTCCGAGTTAGCTCAGCACGAGTCCCCAGGAAAGCGAAGCTGTTTTGCGAAATATCGATTGCTGAAATCTCAATAAGCAAAAACAGCGCCACCCATAATGGGAGGCGCTGTTTTTTCTTGCTATATCATGTTCCTTTGTTGTCTTCTTAAGCGGTAGCTGCGGTATTTTGAGCCTGCCGTTTATCCTGTTCTCGTTCATTCAGCAAATGATCCAATCGATTTAAAAGATTGAGAAGATCGCTTTGTGAAATTTGTTTCATTATGCCCATCTCCTTGTAGCTTTGATACCTATTTATTCGGCTGGCATCTGAGGCTTTTGGGGGTGGAATAAAAATTAATACAAATATTTTTTTCGGGTCATCAGAATAACGATGATTGCCGGGAACGAAAACGCGATCATGCCCAGGAATGATAAGCCAGGTGAAATTTCATACAGGAATCCGCCGATGAATGTCAGCAAGGCGACACTCAGGCTCATGGCAATCGCTGCATACATTCCTTGGGCAGCCGGAATGTGCAGAGGATCCAGTTTTTCAAAGATATAGCGGATGAAAGCAAAATGGGCGACGCCGAAAGACAGCGCGTGCAGCACCTGTGAAAAAATGAATACCCAAACAGAGGGGAACATGAATATCAGGATCCAGCGCACAGTTGAGCCGATGCCTGCCAGAAGAAACATTGAAGACACACTCCATCTGTCAAACCAAGTATCCGCTTTAGCGAAGAAAATGATTTCAAAAATGATGGCGACATTGAGTACGAGGCCGATATAAAAGCTGTTGACGCCGATATCCTGTAAATAGATGAAACCGTAATTATAATAAGCCGCGTGGGCCCCCTGCAATAAAATCGAAACGATCAAGACGGTCAGAAACGCTTTCGACTTCAGCAATTCACTGACAGCGCCTTTGCTTGCCTGATTTTTGGGTTCCGGTTTTATTGATAAAGGTGCTGGAGAGACGGCCGATTGTGTAATTGCCATGAAAAGCAGACCGGCAAGCATCACCCAAAGAATCGCTTGTTCCTGCCAGACGGCGGTTGCCATTCCGACAATCAGCAACGCAATGGTATAGCCTAAGGAACCGAAAGAACGGCTTTTGCCATAATGGATGCGGTCACTTTGCATCAACACAGTGGCGCCGCTTTCCATGGCGGGCAGAATGTTCGGATAGACCAAACTGAAGATGAATGTAATGGCAAACAACATGATGTACGAATTTGCCGGTATGTATAAAGCCATGCTGACGAGTGAAGCGATGGCCAGGATCTGCATCAGCCGGCCAAGGGAAAACAGGCGGGTGAGCATCGGGAAAAACAGCAAGGTGGATAAAGAACGGGCAATCATGCCGGCTCCCATGATGATGCTCGCGGCGGAAACGCTGAGTTCTTTATCGTTTGTTAGCCATCCGGTCCAGTATGGAAGGAATACGCCCCACGTAAAGAAGAAAGCGAAGAAGTTGAGTGACAGCCATTTTTGATTATTCATTCGTGTACCCTCTAATCGTTAAAAGTCATTTCAAGTATATCGAAAGTTCATTGATTTAGGGAGAATTTAAAGCATAAAGGTGATAGAATGATAAAGAACTTGAGAGAAAGAAGGAGAACTATGCAATCTCGTTATTCAATGAATAAAAAAGATAAGAAACCTTATATAAAATGGATCTTGATCATCGGTGCTTTGCTTATTGCGGCATCCATCACTGTGTGGCTCTATCTTCACGACTGGGATATGGAGCGGAGTCTCAACGCGTTAACAGGCGGAAATAGCCAGCAGCCCGTTGTTGAATCTGAGGCGGAAGAGCAGATTGCGGATGTGCAGGAAGAAGACGTGGTCATTCCGGAAGAAAAAGAGGAAGAAGTCGAAGAAGAACTGCCGGTAACACCGGAACCTGATGAAGAAGCAGTGGAAGAGGAAGTCAAGGATGCTACCGTATATCCGGAATCGATTGAATTGCCGGATGAACCGACCGTAATCGATGGCATCCTGCTTGCGAACAAACAGAATCCGCTGCCTTCGGATTATGCTCCAGGTGTAAATCCTGATGCGCAGGATGCTTTTGGAGCGATGCGTGCCGAAGCGCTGAAATCGAATATCGATTTAACCGCATTCAGTACATTCCGTGACTTTGCCCGCCAAAAAGAATTATATGAAGGCTATGTCGCTAAAGACGGTCAGGAAAAAGCGGACCGGTACAGTGCCCGTCCCGGTTTTTCGGAACATCAGACAGGTTTGGCCTTTGACATAGGTGAATCCGGAGCGGAACAGCATTGGGCGGCGGCCAGTTTTGGTGATACGGAAGCTGGAAAATGGGTGGCTGACAATGCCCATCGTTTTGGTTTTATCCTGCGTTATCCGGAAGGCAAGGAGCAATTGACCGGCTATATGCACGAATCGTGGCATTTCCGCTATGTCGGAAAAGAAGCGGCGAAAGAGATTTACGATGCGGATATCACTTTGGAAGAATATCTTGAACAACAATAAATGATTCGAAAAAGCGCCGATCAGCAATTATTGCTGATCGGCGCTTTTCTTATTGTCCAGACTCCAACGGCCAACTCCTCGAGTCGTAAGCCACTTTGGCTGTGCGGCTGAAAAGACGCCACTTCGCCAAATCGTCTTACGCTTGTCGGAGCTGAACGGCCGTTTCCGCTTTTCTTACAAAATCGGAGCCAGCAAACGGGCAATCGATTCTTTTGTTTTGATCATTTTTGTTCTTTCGAAATAGGTTTGCATAGTAAGTTCATTCGACAATTCCATATCCTGATGGAACAGTCTGCCAAGTTCCTTCGAAATTTCATTGTCATAGATGAATGCATTCACCTCGAAATTCAATTTAAAGCTCCGGACATCGATATTGGCGGTTCCGACAGTTGATGCCTTATCGTCCACGACGATCATTTTCGTATGCAGGAAACCGTTATCGTAAATGAAAACACGCGCCCCTGCACGCAGCAGCTGGCCGGCATAAGAATACGTCGCCCAATAGACGAAGGGATGGTCGGGTTTATTCGGGATCATCACCCGAACATCGATCCCTGATAAAGCCGCCACTCGGATCGCGTCGTAGAAGCTGGCATCCGGGATGAAATATGGGGTCTGGATGTAAATGTATTCATCGGCCATATTGATCAGTTTCATATAGCCGTCCTTGATCTGTTCCCATTCCTCATCCGGGCCGCTTGATACGATCTGCATGGATGTCGTCCCTTTTTCAGCTATGGCAGGGAAATAAATCTCATCATACTCAATATCCTGGCGAACGGAAGCCTGGTTCCAGTCGCGGATGAACCGGGTTTGAAGCGGATGCAGAGCTCCGCCTTCCAGCCGGAGATGTGTATCGCGCCAATAGCCGAATTTCCGGCTGAGACCGATATATTCGTCACCGACGTTAAAACCGCCGATGTATCCGATGCATCCGTCGATAACGACGATTTTTCTATGGTTGCGGTAATTTAAACGAGGGTTGATGAGCGGGAGTATGGAAGGAAAGAACGTTTCCACTTCTCCGCCATACCTGATCAACTCTTTGAAATGCCTTTTACTTAATGTCCGGGAACCCATATCATCATACAGCAGCCTGACTTTCACACCTTGCTTCGCTTTTGCTGTCAAAGCTTCCAACAGCCGGTTGCCCAATTGATCAAGCCTGAAGATATAGTACTGGATATGTATGTGATGTTTGGCATTTTCGATGTCTTTTATAAGCGACTCGAATTTATCGCGGCCGTCATTGAAAATCTGAACATCGTTATTTTGAGTCAGAACAGCACCATTATTTCGCAGGTGAAGATAAATCAGGTCTTTATATTCTTTGGTATTGTCATTTCTGAAAAAGAACGTATCATCATGAAGCTCGTTCATCTGATGGGCGATTAAATTCTCGATCCCTACACGAGTACGGCCTTCCCATTTGAACAAGGTCTTTTTTCTGAGGCGCCGTCCAAGCAGAAGATAGACAAAGAAACCGGCAATCGGAATGAAAAACAGCACCAATAGCCAAGCCCATGTTGAAGAAGCATCACGGCGTTCAAGAAAAACCAGTGCTGCGGCAAGGAAAATATTCAATATGAAAATGGCGACGGATAAGACGCTGATGATGGTGAGTGTCATTTTACTGCCCCTTTTGTGCGAACTGCATTGTACTTACAGTATAAACCATTTATTTCTCTAAAAGAAGAAATTGTAAAACATGACTTTGGAATTATTTCTTAAAGCAAAAACCCGCTTCAAAAGAAACGGGCTTGCCGGTTTAATTGATTTGTTCCTGTTCTTTCAATTGTTCAACGATGCCTTCAACTTCTGTACGGCTCATTTTCTCTCTGCCGGATTTTAATGCTTTTAATGTGCTGTGTGCCAAAGCAAGCGGGACTTTACAGAACATCAGAATCCGCTTATTGGTGATCGATTTTACATACAAATCGGCTTGTGCCAGATTTTCATTTGCATAATTGAACATATCGTCGCGTGTCCAGCCTTCCGGTACAAAGCTGACACCACGCTCCCGGTCCTCATCCAGATTGCGGAGCATATTGACGGCTTGCAGGCCGCGCCCGAAACCAATCGCAAGCTGCGGATCTGTTTCCGTATTATCATGCCATTTCCAGAGATCGGAAAGCATCGTACCGACCAGTCCCGCGACATAATACGTATAATCATCGAGGTCTTCACGGGTGCGGATGACAAATTTTCTGTCTACCCATTTGGCCATTCCGTCGGCCATTTCCGCTGTCGACTCCAAGACTTTCGGCGCTATTTCAGGCGGGCAGACACTGATCCAATCAGCCAATCGGAGGCTAACTTCCGGAAGCATGTGTTCATAAGGTTTAAGCAGCGCTTCATAAGCTTCCCGATCGAAGGGCATATGAAGCATTTTACTGGTTTCCCGTAACAGCCTGCTTTTAACTTCATCGTCCAGTTCCGGATGATCTTCGAGTTCATCGATTGCGCGCATGCAAAGGTAAGCTGAGCCTACAGTCTTTTTCAGAGCAGGTTCCAAAAAACTGATGGGAATGAAGAAGGTACGGCTCGTTTCTTTCAGCATGACCATTGACTCTTTTTGCAGATTCGCAACTTTACTCATCTCAAATTCCTCCTTTTCGCTTGGATACTCCATCGTGCATTTATGTATTTATGTATATTCTCTTGGCGTAAACCATTCCTGAAAATGAAATTGCCTTCCCCTTAAATATAAACCATCTGACGGAAAAAACAAATGATAACGGGGACTGACGCTAAACCGAAAGAAAAATCCCTTTCCAGAACACGAGGTTTGGAAAGGGAGGGTTATTCCGGATGAAAATGCGTCCAGGCTTCCTGAATGCCTCCGGCACAAGCTTTCGAAGCTCTGAAAATCATCTTGCTTTCAGGACATTCAAGCAATTCAGGCTGGGCATTGCCAACCATTACAGATGGATGGCCCAAAGTCAGCATTTCTTTATCGTTGCCCGAATCACCGGCCACCAGTATTTTGGCCTCACGTGCACTGAATTTATCCAGGATATATTCAAGCGCTGAGCCTTTGCCGCTGCCGGCTGGCAGGATGTCGAGGTCACGACCGCCACTGTATATCAGCCTGTGAGGAATTCCTGCTTCTGTAAGACTGTTTTCAAAAGCTTCCACAATTTTAATATCTTCAGCGTAATAGGAACACCGGTTAGTAACCGGCAGGTCCTGTTTCTGCAAACCTTCAAATGTCGCGGCAAGTCCATCAATTGCTTCAGGCTGCCATTGTCCGAGCATCTTGTTTTCCCATTCCAGGTCTTTTTTGAGCGGTGCTCCGATATGGATTTCTGTCCCGACATCCGTAACGAGTACATCAGGGACAGGCAAATTTTCCTCTTGAATCAGTGACAAAGCCGATTGGTAATGGCGTCCGGTGATGTAGATAAGAGACACGGTGAATTTCTGTTTATTATAGAACTCCAGAAGTCCATCGAGCCCTTTACGATCACCGACTAATGTTCCATCTAAATCGGTTGCCAGTATATGTGTTGCTTCTTTCACTGCTTACCACCTCATACATTTTCAATACTCTTTCAGAAATCGACGGCCAATGGAAATCTTTTTTAGCCAGTTCTACAGCTTGTCTGCTGAGTTTTTGGGCAAGAAGGGAATTAACCGAAATAACCTCCATCGCTACAGCCAAATCGACTGCATTTTTCGTTTCCACAAGAAGGCCGGTAACCCCATCCTGAACGACATTTTTAAGTCCGCCCACATTCGAAGCGATAACAGGACTTCCGCAAGCCTGGGCTTCTGCCGCAACCATTCCGAAGGATTCATAGAAACTCGGGACGATGGTTGCTGTCGCGGAATTGAAGAGCAATGCCAGTTCTTCCTGTGATTTAGGGCCGAGAAAGTCCACGTGATCTTCTATACCGCGCAAAGCTTTCCGGATTTTATGGTTTTTTGGAAGTTTTGTCGCAGGGTCAATTGCATCCGGTTCGCCGCCAGCGAGCACAAGGCGGGGGCGATACGTATCTGTCGTCTTTTCGGCGAGCAGCTTAAATGCATTCAGCAAGGTGAAGATGCCTTTGGTTTCTTCCAATCTTCCCGCGAAAACGAATAATGGACTGGAATATCCAAGTTTTTTGCGAATATGGGTCCGGCTTCCGCGTACTTTAAACGCTTCGTCAACACCAATGGGGATTACGCTGATGGGAGAAGGAGAGTCGACATTCTTTTTGATCAAATGTTTTTCACTGTTTGTAGTAGCTAAAACGTGATCGGCTTTTTGCAAGATCTCAGTTTCAGCTTCTGTCCGCCGTTCATCTTCAATTCCTGTGGCTTCTTCTTTTGCCCAGCCAAGGGAATGGGATGTGTGGATGAATGGCAGATTGAACTCATCCTTCAATTTTATCCCGATTAAACCTGACAGCCAGTAATGGGTATGGACAATATCATAAGTTTCGAGTGGAAGTGTCTCTTTCAATTCGTTATAAAATGCAGAGAGCATTGAATGCATTTCATTTTTTGAGACGAAGCCTTTGTATCCGGCTTCTATGCGGATTACACGGCACGCTTTTCCGAATTCTTCGATACGGGGTGCCGATTCTTCACACCAATGCGTGACGACATCCACCTGCAGTCCTTTATCTTCCATTGCAAGTGCCAATTGTTTTACATAATTATTCTGGCCTCCGGCTTGCTTACCGCCCAATTTTGCCAATGGATCTCCATGATCCGAAACAAACAGCACTTTCTTAATCATCGAGTTCATCTCCGTTTCTATATTCATAAATCCTTATTAAAAAAATTGGGACTTCGTTTTTGTATACCCCAAGATATGGAACCATAAACCTTAAATCTGAAAATTAATATATTTGTAAATCTTTGGTAGACCAGCACAAAAAACGCCAGTTGCTGCTGGCGTTTAAAGGCTGAAGCAAAATATTTAATTTAATTTTTTCATAGTAAAGTTAACGGTCGACGAACTTGCCGTGGGAAGGCACTGCTTTCTCCTGGAAATTTTTCGCGAGATCAACAAGCCCTTCCGCAAGCGCAGAACCGTAAATCGGTTTGCCGTGGCCGGTGACCGCAATTGCCGGCTGCAGATCAGTCAGTTTTACAACCGATTCCCAGGCTGCCCGCCAGTCGGTGGTCAAGTAGACAGGAGGACCGCAGACTTCTTTTTTCTGCGTCAATACTTTATAGAGGGAATCCTGTTTGACGGTCACGAAAGCATCTCCTGCAATCAGCAGTTTGCCCGCTTTTCGGAACAATGAAACATGTCCCTCCGAATGGCCGGGAGTATGGATCCATTGCCAGCCCGGCATGCCAGGCACTGATCCATCTGTTGGAAGTTCTTTCAGATGCGCGGAAATATCGATGGCTTCCGCAGGGAATGCTTTTGAAATTTTCGCGACGAGACCGCCTTCAACCGATGAATCAGGCTGAGGATAATTGGTTATCCCTTTTAAATAGCTGAATTCCAGTGGGTGTGCGTAAACGGGAACGGGATATTTTTCAAGAATATCGATGATGCTGCCGACATGGTCGAAATGGCCATGGGTAAGAATGATCGCTTTCAGATTGTGATCCGGGCCAAACCGATTTTCGGCTTCCTGGAGAATCTTATCAGCGGAGCGGGGCATGCCGGCATCCACTAAAATATAATCACTGCTTACATTTGGGTTCCCGATGAAAAAGAGATTGACGATCTGATTGGTGTAACAATAAACATCCGGGGCAACTTCCACTCCGGAGCCGCTTTTAACGGAAGTCATCGGCAGGATGGCTTCTGTGCTTCTGCTTTTTTCCATTGTCTATTCCTCCTGTTCTCGTATCGTTTCTATTTCTTGCTTTACCCGCAAATACAAAAATTGAATCAGGCCGCTGCAATTTGGAACGAAGTTGAGTATGGTGCGGTTGTGCTTTAGAATGGAATGCATAAGAAGCAGAAAAAAGGTGAAGATATGAAGTCATTGATCATTATTGGTGGAGGGATCCTGGGAGCGTCGACTGCATATGAAGCGGCGAAAGCAGGAGCGGAAGTGACGTTGATTGACCGCAAAGATCCCGGCCAGGCGACCGGAGCAGCCGCAGGAATCGTGTGTCCATGGATATCACAGCGCCGCAATAAAGCCTGGTATCACCTCGCAAAAAGTGGAGCGAAATACTATCCTGCATTGATAAAGGAACTGGTGGAACTGGGTGAAACGGAGACGGGTTATAAGCAAGTGGGCATTGTCAGCATCCACGAAGACAGCAAATTGGATAAGATGGAAGCCAAAGCCCGTGAGCGAAAAGAAGATGCACCTGAAATGGGTGTCATTGAAAGGCTGGATGCCGGGCAGACTAAAGCTTTATTTCCGCATGCAGGCGATGAATATGGATCGCTTTACGTAAGCGGCGCGGCAAGAGTGGATGGCAGAGCTGTTCGGGATGCACTGATTAGCGCCGCCAGAAAACTGGGCGCAGAAATTATCGCAGGAGATGCGAAGCTGATTGTTGAAAACGATAAAGTGGTCGGCGTACAGACGGAGCAGCAGGAAATATTCGCTGACAGCATCGTGTCGGCAGGAGGTGCGTGGGCGCCTGAATTATTCGGAGCCCTTGGACTGGAGATGGATGTGGTGCCGCAAAAAGCGCAGATTCTCCAATTGCAGCTGGATGACAATGCGACTGGCGAATGGCCGGTGGCGATGGTGCCGTTTGGACAATATATCGTCCCATTTTCGGATGGACGCATCATAGCCGGAGCCACACATGAAAATAATGCGGGTTTTGATACTAAATTGACGGCAGGGGGTATCCACCATGTACTTGATAAAGTCCTGGACGTTGTTCCTGGGCTGGCTGCCGCAGAATTGACAGGCGCCAGCACCGGCTTTCGGCCATCGACTTTAAGTGCTTTGCCGTTTATCGGCCAGGTTCCGGAACACGAAAATCTTTTCGCCGCCAATGCTTTGGGATCTTCGGGGCTGACGGCAGGGCCGTTTCTGGGCTCGCAGCTGGCTAAAATAGCGATGGGGATTCCACCGGATATCGAATTGGGTGACTACTCGATCGATGAAGTTTTCCGAAAAGTATAGAAAGGGGAGAGACTCGTGTACTGGTGTAAAATTGCCCGTTCCAAAAAGGAATTCGATGAAATAGCAAAACTGAACTACACCACATTCGTGGAAGAGATTCCCCAGCATGAAGCCCATGAATCAGCGATGCGAGTGGATCCTTATCATGAACAGAATACATATCTGGTGGTATTGTCCGATAAGGAATTGGTGGGCATGATTGCCGTTCGCTCCGACCGGCCGTTTTCCCTGGATCGAAAAATTGGCCAAGTTGAAGTACATCTCGATAATCCGGGAAAACTTTGCGAAATACGATTGCTCGCTGTTCGGAAAGAACATCGCAATGGCCGCGTCTTCTTTCTGCTGGCGCGTGCTTTATCCGATTATTGCTGTGAAGAAGGGTTTGATGCCGCAGTAATTTCTGGCACAGTCCGTGAATTGAAACTTTATGGACAGCTCGGCTTCCGTCAATTTGCAGAGCCTGTAGGCAGCGGGGACGCCGTTTTTATTCCCATGATTACCACGCGCGCTGATTATGCGGAGTCTGTAGCTGCAAGGCTGCAGGCAAAACGAAGATTGTTTTTGCCGGGCCCTCTGAAACTGACGGAAGAATTGGGACGCCCCTTTACTGAAGAAGCGATGTCTCACCGGTCATCCACCTTTCAGGCGATCTATCAGGAAGTGAAAGAAAAATTGCGAGTCATGTCCGGTGCTTCACCCTACCTGTTGTCAGGGAGTGGCACCTTGGCCAATGAAGCGATGGTGGCCCAGCTTTCCAGGCGGAATGAACGCGGTCTGATTTTGTCGAACGGAGAATTCGGTGAGCGGCTGATCAGGCAGGCAACGCGGTGGCAGCTTGAATTCGACAGTGAAGAAAACCAGTGGGGCGAAAGTTTTTCTATGGATTCCATCCAAGAATTACTGGGAAGCGGAAAATATGGCTGGCTGCTGATGGTGCACGGCGAAACTTCGACCGGCATGGTGAATGATTTTGAAGCTATCCGTGAGCTGTGCAAAGAATACAATATTAAACTTTGCGTTGATTGCATCAGCAGTTTTGGGGCAATACCATTTTCAATTGAAGCCTGTTGGCTGGCGACGGCGACCAGCGGTAAAGCAGTTGGCACAATGAGCGGACTCGCTGTCGTATTTTCTGATCACGAAATAACTGCAGACTACTCATTGCCAAGCTATCTGGATCTCGGGATGTATCAGCATGACATCCCTTTCACCTTGCCATACAGCTTGCTGAAAAGCTTCGGAATTGCGTTGAAGCAATATCCGGAACGTTATCAATTGCTGCAGGAGCGGTTTGAATATGTAAAAGGGGAAATTGGCACATGGCCATTAATGGCAGAAGGATTTCCTACCGCAATCACAATCAGGTCGATTGAACAATTTGCGGATTTTCCGCAAGATGCCCATTTATCAGGATATGAACTCCATGCCCAAAGCGGCTATCTTCGCCGGCGCGGCATCTTTCAGATTTCCTGCATCCAGCCAGGTTTTGAAAAAGACTGGGCTGCACTGCAGAAGTTTTACACAATCTATTTCACTTACCAGAAGGAATGAAAAAACCCGCCGTTATCGGCGGGTTTTATTTTGAAGTTATTTCATTATAGACGTTCATGATGAATTTTTTATAGGGCAGGTCGGGCATGGGATCAGCATTGTTCTTCGCTATTTCTGCGTGTTTCATGGCTAATTCATGTCTGCCCTGCTCTTCATAGATTAATGCAAGATATGCATCTTTTTCATAATTCATCAACAAGTCGTAAGGGTGATGCATGAACTCCCAAAGGCGGTGTTTCTCAAGCCATGGCAATGCTTCATCAAGTTTCCCCATACCATATAATGCCTTCCCTTTTTCGATGTAGAATTGGGAAGTCTCTTCATCATTATATTTTTTCATGTTCTTGTCTATTAACTTCAAGGCTCCTTCAAAGTCATGCTTAAAGCTATTGAGGTAATGGGCTTCCAGCAGATCCAGAACGATATCGATTTTGGGATCTTCTGTAAAGTCGGCGAACACTCTTAATTTATCGATGTAATAATTCTTTCTTTCTTCATCATTATTTAAGATGGAGTGGAAAGCTGTAACTCTGTATAGAGCATCGATTTTATAAAAAATCTGGTGTTCTTTCGAATAATTGATTGCGTCTTCAATAATATTCAGAGCATCTTCATCTTCAGCAATTGCCATGTGAAGAATCGCTTCCGAAAAGTCGAAGTCCAATTTTTTTAGTGAGTCGAGAATGATTCCCCGTTCATCAAACACTTTCCGTGAATGCTTCAGCATTTTCAAAGACTCTTCGTACTGATGGTCGTTAAATTTGAGCATAGCCCGGAATAACTGGATATCTGCACTATTGTTCATAAGGTGGAGGCCTTCGTACATTTCTTCTGCCTGTTCAAGATGTTTTTGCCAGCCGTCTTCTTTCATATAATAAAGACAGCGGCTGTAGATTTCGAGGAGGCGGGCAGATTCATAGCGGTAAGGCAATTGATCGATGAATGGAGTGACCAGTTCAACAATTTTCTTGAAGCCGCTTGTCATATCATCCGTTATTTTTAGGTAGATATTTTCAACTTCCTGTAAAACCTCCCGCAGCTCTGAGGGGGAAACTTCTTCGAGAAGTTCATTTATATGGATATTTAATTGTTTGGCAATATAAGCCAAGCTTTCCATAGAAGGATTGGCTTTATTGTTCTCTATCAGGCTGAGCATGCCTTTGGACAGTTCTTCACCGGCCAAAGCCTGCAATGTCAGGCCTCTTTCTTTTCTCAATTTCCGTATGCGCTCACCTAATGAAGCCATTTCATCACCTGCTTTTCAGTATAGTTTAATTATATTAAACTTTCTCTTGCATTACCAGAAGGACCATGATATATTTTGTTTAATTAAATTAAACTTTTGAAAATGGAGAGTGAAAAAAATGAGCGAAGCAGCAAAAATCAGCAAAGCTACTTATCATTTGTACACGTTTACCATCAGTAAGCTTATCTCGACGTTCGGCAGTTCCGTTTACGCTTTCGGCATCAGTTTATATGTACTTGCGCTCACGGGATCAGCCGCCAATTTTGCGCTCAATTTGATCTGCAGCATTTTGCCGAGAACGCTGCTTGCGCCATTTGCCGGGTATACCGCGGATAATTACTCGAAGAAAATGATCGTCATATTAGCGCAGCTCGCCAGTGCTATGGCAGTTGCCGGTTTGCTGGTCTACAGCATCTATGGAGGTTTGTCGCTGCCGGCGATCTACACGACGACTGCTCTGATTTCTGTAAGTTCCATGTTTGCGAGTGTAACATTCTCTTCGGCCATCGCGAACCTGATCGATGCTGACCGTATTCAAAAAGCGATGGGTTTCAATCAATCGGCCATCGCAATCGCTACGATCGGCGGACCGGTTGTCGGAGGGATCCTGTTCGGGTTCGTTTCGATGAACGTGTTTCTGATCATCCAGGTGGCCGCTTATTTAGTGGCTGTGGTTCTTGAGTCTACGATGAACTTCAAATTGTTTACGAATCGGATTGCAGAAACCGCTGGAGCTGTTAAAAAATCGATGGCTGCCGGCATGAAAGAAGGTTTTGTCTATTTGAAATCGAACCGGGTGGTCATGGTGATCGTGACGGTTGCTGTCGGAATCAATTTCTTCTTTTCCGCACTGATGATCGGGCTGCCGTTTATCGCGGTCCAGGAACTGAAAATCGAGGCGACGCATTTCGGCTTTATCGAAGCGATGATTGCAGTAGGGATGCTATTAGCTTCCATCTATTTCTCGGTAGGCAAAGAAGTGAAATTTCCGTTGCGCTTTTCAAAAAGGGGGATACTGGTCATGTCGGTTCTCCTTGCCGGACTTGCCTTGCCGCTGATGGTTGACCTGTCCTACACCGGATCCGTCGTTTTCTTTCTGGTGCTGATGCTGGTTTTCGGTGTCACGAATGTATTTGTCAACACACCGATCGGCGTCATGATGCAAAAGGATGTCGAAGAAGAATACCGCGGTCGTGTTTTCGGCATCCTGGAATCGATGGCCATGGCGATGATGCCGCTCGGATATCTGATTTTCGGATTGTTGTATGATCTCGTGCCGGCCGAGTACGTCGTTATCGGCAGCAGCCTTTGCCTGATCGTATTGACGAGCTTCATGATGCGTCCTTCCATTTTGAAACAGGCTCATCCGGAGCTCGATCAGGATTTTATTCCGGCAACTCCTGACCTGCAGAAATAAAAAAGAAGTGCTCCGCTAAGACGGCTGGCCATGTTTACGATTATCCAAAAGGGGAAAATCCACAAAGACATATAAATCTGGAAAGGATGATTCGCGATGGATAAGGATAAGCCGAAAAAAGTGCCGGGCCAGGAGCAGGACCGGCAACCCGGATTTGAAAGTGAGATGGATCCCGCACCTGATTTTGCCAAGAATCTGGCGGGGCAGGCGCAGCGCCTACCCGGCAAAAAAGCTATGATTACGGGCGGTGACAGCGGAATCGGCCGTGCGGTTTCCATTGCCTTTGCCAAAGAAGGGGCGGATGTCGCTGTTCTGTATCTGGATGAACATGAAGACGCGGAAGAAACAAAACGCCTGATTGAACAAGAAGGCGGGAAATGTATTTTAATCGCGGGGGATGTCGGTGATGAGTCCTTCTGTAAAGAAAGCGTGCAAAAAGTGGTGGATGAATTCGGTGGATTGGACGTCCTAGTGAACAATGCGGCGGAACAGCATGTCCAAAAGTCATTGAAAGATATCACCGCTGAACAGATGGAACGCACTTTCCGCACAAATGTATTCAGTATGTTCTATTTGACGAAAGCGGCGCTTGAACATATGGAACGCGGAGCCTCGATCATCAATACTACATCAATCACCGCTTTCCGGGGTGAGCCGACATTGATCGACTATTCGTCAACAAAAGGCGCGATACTCGCATTCACCCGAGCTTTATCAGGGTCACTCGCGGAAGAAGGCATCCGTGTCAACGGCGTGGCGCCAGGTCCTATCTGGACGCCGCTCATTCCGGCGTCGTTCCCGGCTGATGAAGTCGAAGGATTCGGAAGCCAGACACCGCTTGGGCGTCCTGGCCAGCCCGATGAACTTGCACCGGGCTACGTTTACCTGGCGTCCGATGATTCTTCCTATGTAACAGGGCAGGTTCTGCACATTAACGGCGGCACACCTTATTAACCATAAAAAAAGCAAGCACCTCCATTACGCTGGGGTGCTTGCTTTTTCTGATGCGCTTTTCGAAGAACCACGGTAAAGGACGATCAGCAGGATGCTGGCAATCGCCAATGCACCGGATAAATAATAGATGGCGCCGGCTTGCATCGTCAACAGCCAAGTGAAGAACAAAGGACCGATGATGCGCCCCATATTATCCATAGAGTAGGTCATGCCGGCAGCTGTTCCATATTTGCCGCCGGATTCTTTTGAAGTCAATGAAACCAATGCTGTCCGGGCAAGTGCATTGCCGGCTGTGAAAATGCTTAAAGCAACTCCTGCAAACAGCAGGCTTGTGGTAAAAGGCAGCAGCAGCAAACCGGCAGCCGTAACGATTTGGGCTCCGATGATCCATTTCGTTTCAGCGCCGTCTTTAATCTTGCGGACAACACCGCCTTGGATTGCCGCATCGACAAACCCGCTCGCCATGAACAGATAGCCGAGCTGAAGCGGCGTGATTTCAATCTGATCGATCTGGAACAGCTGGAACGTCGATTCCAGGCCGGCAAGCAGGAAAGTCACCATGAACGACATCAGGAACAGGTAACGGACCCGGAACTGCCAAAGAGTGCTGGCGCCTTTCGGAAGCAAAGCGCGTTTTGTCGCTTCGCCTTGCCGGACAGGCTCTTTCAATACGAAGCTCGCGTAGGCCATGAGAAGCAAAATCAGCACAGCCGAGACGGTGAACGGCAGAGAAAGTGAAACTGCTCCAAGCAAACCGCCGATAGCCGGGCCGAAAATGAATCCCAGGCCGATTGACATCCCGAGGAAGCCCATGTATTTATTGCGTTCTTCATCGGTTGTTATATCGGCAACATAACCTGTTACCGCTGTATACAAGGCACCGGAAAAAAGTCCCCCGACAATACGTGATAGATATAAAAGCGTGAGATTATCCAGAAACAGCGAAAACAGGAAAAAGCTCAAGCTGAACCCGGCGAGACCTGTCAAAATCAATTTCTTTCTGCCGGTACGGTCTGACAGTTTCCCCCATAATGGAGCTGTAAAAAAAGAGGAGAGCGCGTAGATGGTTATGAGGCCGCCGACATGGATCTCACTGTAGCCCTGCTGGACGATCACTTCAGGCAGGATCGGGATGATAATACCGAATCCGAGATACACGAAAAACTGGACGGACATCAGCAACAAAATAGTTTTCTTCATAAAATAATTTCCCGCTTTCTAAAAAGGCTGTGCTTTCAGTTTACTCCTGTTCGCTGAGAAGGTAAATGAAGGAATGGCACCGATATCTCAAATTATGATCCTGACCCCTTGATCAAGAGAACTGGAAGATTTACAAAAGTGCAATTTTGTAATGAAAATGAAAAGTTTAAAAGCTTGAAAAGATGGTATTATATACATAGACACAGAAAAGTCAACTATTTACCTGTTTAGATGAATCTTTTCAGGAGTTACATACGTTATTATAAATGAATGACTACGGAGAGGTGATATGGATGGCGAAGGAAGTAGAGGTTCGCAATATTGTTTCAAATTTATCGAAACTTGGAATCCAAGCAAAAATCACTAAATCACGCACCGAATTACTGAAAGCACTTGCATTACCACAACCCCCAAGAGCTCAATCTGAAATGTAAAACTCCGACGCTTTTGCGTCGGAGTTTTTCAGGCTGTCGAGAAACCGACACTTCTCAACTCATTATGCTTTAGGCGGACGCGTTCCGCGGGGAGCGGTCAGAGCCTTCTCACTCGCTTTGCTCGCTCCGGGGTCTCAGGACACGCTCTGGTTCCCGCAGGAAAGACATTGGCCGAAGCTTGCGAGGACAAGTCTTTGCGACGAAGCAGCACAGCGATGCAGGAGCACATCTTTGCCCTTCGCCGCCTGGCGCTTCATTTTTGTTTTGTCTGAACTGAAGGGTCATCTTCTTCAGATACTAAAAGTAAAAGACTTTTCTATTGTAGAAAGCGAATTGAGATATGGAGCAAAACAGCGAAGACCCCTGGTGGACCAAGTGAAGTGCTGAGATCCACTCGGGCGAAGTGGAACGAGACCGAGTTAGCTCAGTGCGAGCCCACCGGAAAGCGAAGCTGTTTTGCGGAATATCGAAGTTAAAAATTTTGTCTTTCTCAACAAGCTTAAAAACTCCGACGCGAGCAGCGTCGGAGTTTTTATTGGTCTTCTTTATCGTTGCCGAACATATATGTTTTGTGGTGGAACTTCATGCTGAAGACAATTCCGATCGCGAGCATATTCCCGATCAGTGAACTTCCCCCGTAGCTGATGAATGGCAACGGGATACCAGTAATCGGAAGTAATTGGATTGTCATCCCTATGTTTTGGAATACGTGGAACGTCACCATGGCGATAATCCCTGCGCAGACATATGTGCTGAACGTATCCTTCAGTTGGAGGGTGATTTTTGTCAGATGATAAATCAGCATAAAGAACAGGATGATGACAGCGCTGGCGCCGATAAAGCCGAAATCCTCGGAAATTACGGTAAAGATGAAGTCGGTATGATTTTCGGGCACATAAACTTCGCGCCCCTGGTAACCTTTTCCGAAAACTTCGCCGGAGCCGATGGCATTCATAGCCGCAATCAGGTTATATCCCTCTCCGTCCGCGTAAGAGTATGGGTCAAGCCAGGTGTAGATGCGGGCAAAGGCATACCGCTGTATGCCGAATGTATTGGTTAAAAATTCCTGCATATTGAGGGTCATCCACAATAAAGTTGCACCGATAACAGCGACTCCGCCGAAACTCGGCAGGATGATTTTCCATGATATACCCGCGACAACAATAATTGCGAGCGTAATCGCGATAAACACGAGAGCTGTACCCATATCGGGCTGTTGAAGGATGAAGGCGAGCGGAACCATAAGGAAAAAACCTATTTTCCCCAATAAAAATAAATCAGTTTTAATTGTTTTCAAAGCGTTATTCTCATGATGCGCTGAAATCATTTTGGCCAAAGCCAATATATAGAAGGTTTTCATGAATTCGGCCGGCTGTATATTGACAAAAGGGGTATGGAACCAGGCTTTCGCGCCGTTGACCGGTTCGCCGATCTGGCCCGGACCTGCCGGTGCAAGCATCAAGAGGATCAGTAAAAGAATACCGAAGCCGTAGAGGTAATAAGCCATTTTCTTATACTGTTCCGGATCGAAATACATAAGGACACCGATCATGCCGATGGAAATAATATAGAATAAACCTTGTCTTGGCACAAAATTAACAGCGTATTGGCCTGAAGTCTGCGCGGAAGAGATCGCAATCAGGCTGACAATGAAAAAAAGGAATAATATGAAAGCGAGCGACCAGTCGATCCGGTCGGCAAAGCTTTTATTTGTCTGCATTTAGATTCACCTGTACTTTTTTATTATTGAGAGTCGATTTACATTATAACTTATTCTTACAGTTTATGCGCATTACAAAAGTAATGACGCCGCTCGAGCTTAGATGTTTCATATTTAATATGACTGCCCGTATAATGAGGGAAGAATGGAGTGAAGGAAATGGTGAAGAAAGTGAATAATACAGAACATTATGTTCAGCATCTTTACATCTATCTAAACGATGCTGACCAATTTGCCTTGTTCAGTGGCCTGACCTTCGCCCAGTTTATGGATGCTGTCCGGATGCCCAAGAATCTGCTGTTACTGAAGCATTCGTATCAGGATGCTTCCTATAATATGCACACTCAAATGGAGTTTGCTTCTCAGGAGGAATTTCCGGAACTGCGCAAGTCCCGGGCCGCTAAAACAGGTGAATTCTGCTGGATTGATTTCCGCAGTGAGAAACAAGTCAATTCTCTGACCCCGCAGGAACAGGCCGAACTCCTATATATAGGCCATAAGAAAGAACCGATGCGGCCGCCTTTTTACTCAACTTTATTGAATGATTTCGTATACTTATCGAGTGAAGATGAGCAGACCACCAAAATCTATTTCCGAAACATGGAGCGTCTGAACGAATTGGTGGGCAATTACTTTATCCAATCGATTCGACGCGAAGATCACGGCCAGAATTTCTGGCGGCGGAAATCGAAAGATATGATTCCTGAATTGCCGGTGGATATCCTGAAGGAAATGAAGGGGTATTACCGCGAAGGGATCCTGATTTCCCTGGCTGATCCTGAAAAAACCAAGAACACGGTGGAATTGCATATCCGTCAGATAGAAGAGGTCTCTTTTATGGATGATTTCTGGACGGACATCAGTGAATACACCAAGCAGAAGATTGAACGGAAAGTGGTTTATGACCGTAAACTGAAACAGTGGAAGTAAAAGTAATGCCTGGTGCTGCCGATCGATATCGGCAGCTTTTTCATTTTGCTGAAGTGTAAATTCTTTCGATACATGCAGGTAAAAATTTTTCGTCTAATCCTGTTCGTGATAAACTAGAGCATATTGGAAAACGAAATGAGGTTTATTGGGATGAAAAAAAGAATCGGTTTATTATATGGTGGAAAATCAGCGGAACATGAAGTTTCCCTTTCAACGGCACAGGCGGTAACGAAAGCCTTGAATTTTGAAAAATACGAAGTCTATCCGGTTTACATTACACAGGAAGGGGAATGGCGTAAAGGCGCTTCTCTTGAAGGACCGGCAGGAAGCATCGAGCAATTGCAGCTCGAACAAGGCGGCTCGGCACCTAACGACATCTCCGGTTTTCTTCCGGCGGAATCTGAAAAAGGCCTTGATGTCATCATTCCGCTTCTTCACGGACCAAATGGCGAAGACGGAACAGTGCAAGGCATGCTCGAAGTGATGAACCTTCCATATGTTGGAAATGGTGTACTGGCTTCTTCTGCCGGCATGGATAAAGTGGTGATGAAGCAATTATTCGAGATCGCTGGTTTGAAACAAACGCCTTACGTGTATTTTATAAGAAGAGAGTGGAAAAACGGCCAGGCGGCATTAGTAAAAAAAATCACGTCTGAACTGGAATGGCCAGTATTCGTAAAACCGGCCAATCTGGGATCGAGCGTAGGCATCAACAAAGCTGAAACCGAAGAGGAACTGATTGCGGCAATCGACGAAGCTTTGAAATTCGACCGTAAAATCGTCGTTGAGCAAGGAGTCGTTGCACGCGAAATTGAAATCGGCGTACTGGGCAATGATGCACCGGAATGTTCAGTTGCCGGTGAGATCAAGCCATTAAAAGCATTCTACGATTACCAGGCGAAATATAAAGACGGCAATACGGCGATGATCATCCCGGCTGAACTTCCGGAAGAAGTCTACGCACAATTGGTGGTTTCGGCGAAGAAGGCATTCAAGATATTGGATTGTTCGGGTCTTGTGCGCGCAGACTTCTTTGTGACAGCGGACAACGAGATCCTGATCAATGAAGTCAACACCCTTCCGGGATTCACGCCTTTCAGCATGTTCCCGTTATTGTGGGAAAACACCGGTCTGGCGTATCCGGATTTAATTGAAAAGCTGATCGAACTTGCAATAGAACGCTATGAGGAAAAACAATTACTACAAGTAAAAATGGATTGAGTGGAGAAACCTAATGAAAAAGAAGATAGAACAAGTAGCCAAATGGCTGGATGTTAAAACAAATTTAAAAGGCATTGAAATCACCGGCGTTTCGATCAACACCCGGACGCTTAAAAAAGGCGATCTTTTTGTGCCGTTCCTCGGCGAAAAAGTCAATGGCCATCAATATGTACGCCATGCGATCGAAGCTGGCGCGTCTGCGGCTCTATGGCAGCGCGATGAACCTTCGCCTCCGGACGACCTGCCGATTCTGATCGTCGATGATTGTCAAAAAGCGCTGCAGGAAATGGCGCGGGCGTACCGTGACGAATTGCCTGTGACAGTGATCGGGATTACTGGATCGAACGGCAAAACTTCGACTAAGGATCTGGTGGCAAGCGTGCTTAAGCCTTATTTCAAAGTGCAGAAAACCCAAGGTAATTTCAATAATGAACTGGGCTTGCCGCTTACGATACTGTCCCTTGAAGAAGATACGAAATTCGCTGTCCTTGAAATGGGAATGAGCGGATATGGGCAAATCGAGTTCTTGTCGGAATTGGCGCGTCCTGACTATGCGGTCATCACTAATATTGGTGAAGCGCATATGCAGGATCTGGGTTCCCGAGAAGGAATCGCCCAGGCGAAATTCGAAATTACAGCCGGCCTTGAAACGCACGGCAAATTATTCTATGACGGTGATGAGCCGCTGCTGAAACCTTTTGTCGAGAATTTCCCGCAAGCTGTTTCATTCGGCTTTGATGATAATAATGAATTGACAGTGACGGATATACGGGCGACGGAGAACGGCAGCACATTCATGGTGAGCGGCATTATTGACGCGACATTCACCATTCCGGTTCTCGGAGACCACCAGGTGAAAAATACATTATCGGCAATTTTGATAGCGCTCGAGGCAGGATTGACGGAGGAAGATATCCGAAAGTCTCTGAAAGATGCCGCGCTGACTGATATGCGCATGCAGATGGTTCCCGCGAAAGACGGAGCCACTTTCATCAACGACGCCTATAACGCCGCGCCTTCTTCCATGAAAGCGGCATTGAACTTCATCCGCGAAACAACGATGAAAGACGATAAGTGGATCGTACTTGGAGACATGCTTGAACTCGGCGACCAGGAACAGGAATACCATGAAGCGATCGCCAAATCCATCAATTCGGAGATCAATGGCGTCTGCTTATATGGTCCGCGTATGGAATGGCTTTACACCAAACTTCAGGATACGTTTGAAGGGAAGCTGATTTGGAGCAAAGATGATTATCAGCCGATTATCGATTTTCTCGACAAATCGATATCCGCGAAATCCGTCATTTTAGTAAAAGGATCGCGCGGCATGGCTCTCGAAAATATTATCGAACCCTTTATCGAAACTGATTGAAAGAAGGAAGCACTTTGAAAATCGGAGTATTGATGATCCATGGTTTTACTGGGGGCCCTTTCGAAGTGCAGCCGTTTGCTGATTATATAGAAGAAAAAACGGATTGGGTGGTAAAAATTCCGACTTTGCCTGGCCACGGAGAGAGTCTCGATCTCCGCAATAAGACTGCGGAGTCGTGGATGATGGCTGCTGAACTGGCTTTAAAGGAATTGAAGAAGCAGACCGACAAAGTGATGATTGTCGGTTTTTCGATGGGCGGCCTTATTGCCATGTACTTGGCGATGCGCTATAAAATCGAGAAGATCGTTTTATTGAGCGCAGCCGTAAAGTACATCAGCGCGGGCCAGATGCTTGAGGAAATCAGGCTGGCAGCTGCGGATGCCGTAAAAGGCCAGATTGCACAGAATCCGTTATTTCATTTATATGAATATAAATTATTGAATACCCCGGTAAGCTCGGCTTTCGAATTTTTGCGCGTAGTGAAGATGGTCGAGCCTTACTACGACAAACTGACGCTGCCGGTTTGCATTGTTCAGGGGAAAAAAGACGGCATCGTGCCCCTGAGCGCCGCTGAACATATTTACAATCAAATCGGTTCTGTGGAAAAGGAGATTTACCATTCCGATAACGGCAAGCACCTCATATGCTACAGTGACGATTGTGAAGAATGGTTTGCCCATGTTTTGGCTTTTATGGCAAAAGAACATGAATAAACTGATTAATGGAACCTTTGCGTATTGATTGCAAGTGCATATGAAGCGTGTTATTCTATTTAGAGCAATGGATACATTTTTGAAACACTCTTCCCTGTGAAGAGTATTTTTTTGAGCAAAACGGTTTGTTCTATATTTTGGGCATGAAACACCCGCCGATCAGACCGCTCGGCAAAGCCCGAGCTTTTTCTGTTCACACATCCCTCTGAACTTAAAACTACAGAGTATGATTTTCGACGTGAAACTTCCTCATAAAGGCTCGACCTTGTCACGAATTCATCTAAAATGTGTACCATTTGTAAATAAGATGAAGACAAAAGGAGATTGAAAAAATTTGGTTAAATTTTCAGAGTTAAATATCAGCGAAACAACTTTAAAGTCCGTAAGACGCATGGGGTTTGAAGAAGCAACACCAATCCAGGAAGGTACGATCCGTCTTGGTATGGAAGGCAAGGACATCATCGGCCAGGCACAGACAGGTACTGGTAAAACAACTGCCTTCGGTATTCCGTTGATCGAAAAGATCGACACTAAAGATGGTAACGTACAGGGATTGATCATTGCGCCAACTCGTGAACTTGCTATTCAGGTTTCTGAAGAGCTTTACAGACTCGGACAGGACAAAAACGTACGTATTCTTTCCGTTTATGGCGGACAGGAAATCGGACGTCAAATCCGCGCGCTTAAAAACCGCCCGCAAATTATCGTTGGTACGCCAGGACGTCTTTTGGACCATATCAACCGCCGCACGCTGAAATTGGACAATGTCAACACATTGATCCTTGACGAAGCTGACGAAATGTTGAACATGGGCTTCATCGAAGACATCCAGACAATCATGTCAAGTGTTCCTGAAACACGCCAGACATTATTGTTCTCAGCAACTATGCCGGATGCAATCCGCCGCATTGCTGAGAAATTCATGAAAACACCGGAAATCGTTAAGATCAAATCAAAAGAAATGACAGTTGAAAACATCGAGCAATTCTATGTTAAATCTGTTGAACGCGAAAAATTCGACGTTCTTTCACGCCTTTTGAATGTGCAGCAACCGGAACTTGCAATCATCTTCGGCCGTACTAAACGCCGTGTTGATGAGTTGGCGAAAGCTTTGAATATCCGCGGCTATGTAGCTGAAGGAATTCACGGCGATTTGAGCCAAGCGAAACGTATGTCTGTATTGAAGCAATTCAAAGCAGGAAAAGTCGATATTCTGGTTGCAACTGATGTAGCAGCCCGCGGACTTGATATCTCAGGCGTATCACACGTATACAACTTTGATATTCCTCAAGATCCGGAAAGCTATGTTCACCGTATCGGCCGTACTGGCCGTGCAGGTAAAAAAGGAGTCGCGGTCACGTTCGTAACACCACGTGAAATGGGCTACTTGAGCATCGTTGAACGCACGACTAAGAAGAAAATGGAAGCATTGGTCCCACCGACTGCTGATGAAGCCGTACTTGGCCAAAAGCGTGTCGCTATGGAACAATTGATTGAAATGACAGACAATAACAATCTTGGAGACTACCGTGATTTCGCGACGCAAATGCTTGAAAAGCATGATGCAGTTGACTTGATCGCAGCAGCTCTTAAAACTTTGACGAAAGAACCGGAAGATGTTCCAGTTCAAATTTCCGAAGAGCGTCCATTGCCATCACGCGGTGGCGGAGGCTACAAAGGAAAAGGCGGACGCAGCAGTGGAGGCGGCGGTTATAAAGGCAACCGTTCTTCAGGCTCAGGCCGTCCGGCAAGCCGCGGCGCAAGCTCAGGCGCTAGCCGCCGCCGTGAAGGCGGTTCTGGCGGAGGACGTCCAGGACGCACTCGCCGTCACGAATCTTAAGATCAACTTTTCAAATAGCCCGTCAGCAGGAAACTGCTGGCGGGCTATTTTTTACGTTGTCCCAGCAAAGAGTTTGGCGGAAAATAAAACCTCCCGAATCTTTCCTGCTATTGAAACGTATAGAAGAATATGAAAGACTGTGAATAAGAAGAATGGAATGGGGAATCGGATATGGATAATCAGCCTAAAAACAGGATTTCAAGAAAAGGGCTAACGGTTTGGCGGCTTTATGGAATAATGGAAACCGCTGTTCTGGCATTATTGGCGGGTGGTGCCGCGGCGCTCACTTATTTCTTTGAATGGCCGGTGTGGCTTTATGCTGCTTATGGCGGCGCGCTCCTGTTATTCGCTTTTTTGCTGATATACCTTTTCCCGAAAATCCGTTGGCAGCGCTGGCGTTATGAAGTGCGGGAACAGGAAATCGAATTGCAGCATGGCCTTTTTATCGTTACACGCACTTTAGTTCCGATGGTGCGCGTACAGCACGTGGATACGGAGCAGGGACCGATTTTGCGACGATATGATTTGGCTGAAATTTCCATTTCCACAGCTGCAACCACACATACGATTCCAGCTTTGATTACGGCTGAAGCCGATGAACTGCGTGGAATGATTTCGGCTTTGGCAAGGGTGGCGGAAGATGATGTCTGATACTCGCTATAAACTTCATCCGGTTTCCGCTTTTATTAATTTCATGAAAAGCCTGAAGGAATTAATCATTCCGTTCATCGTGATTTTTGGTGTCAATATTTTCAGAGACGGCGGCATGAGCGCCATGTTCAGTCAGGGATGGATCGGTCTGCTGCCTCTTTTGATCGGGCTGGTAGTTGTATTATTCTCGCTGATTATCGGGATCATCAAGTGGAAGAGATTTGTCTACTGGTTTGAAGACGGGGAATTGCGCATCGAATATGGTCTTTTTGTGAAGAAGAAGAGGTACATACCATTTGAACGGATTCAAAGCCTGAATTATACAGAAGGAATTTTCCACCGGCCGTTCAATCTAGTAAAGGTCCGCGTTGAAACTGCGGGATCCGGCAAAATCGGTGAGGCGGAAGCGGAACTTACGGCAATCAACCGTGAAGATGCGGATCGCATCGAAAAGGAAATGGAGCATGCTAAACATCGGGTTGTACCCACTATGGGCCCGCATGAAGCGGTTGAAGAATTCGTTGAAGAAATTGGTGAGGCGAAAAAAGAAGTGAAGACTCTTTACCGCATGTCGATGAAGGAGTTATTGATTCTTGCGACCACTTCAGGTGGAATAGGCGTCGTGATTTCAGCTGTGGCTGTTTTTTTATCACAGTTCAGCGATTTGATCCCTTATGAAACAATCTATGAAGAAGTGATGCTGTTTCTGCGTTTCGGTTATCTTATCGCAGCTCTGGCGGTGTTCGCCGGACTTCTGGTCGCCTGGATCATTTCCGTGATCCTGACCGTGCTGGCGAATTATCAATTCACCATCCAGGTGGATGACGACCACATTTACATTACAAGAGGCCTCCTTGAGAAGAAGAAAATCTCAGTGCCTTTCAAGCGCATCCAAGGAATAAAAGTTTCAAGAAATCCGCTGCGGGAATTATTTGGCTACGCTGTGGTGACAGTTGAAAGTGCAGGAGGGTCTATGGGCGGAAAAGATGAAAAGATCCGCTTGTTCCCGCTGGTCAAACAAGCCCACATGCTGCCGATTTTGGCGGATTTATTCCCTGATATGCAATTTCAGCCCGAACTGACGAAAGCGCCAAAACGAAGCGTCCATTTTTACTATCGGCTTGATTTTCTATGGCTGCTGCCGGTGATCTGCCTCATGAGTTACTTCTTTTTCCCGTACGGGCTGCTGTCGCTGCTGATTGTGCCGCCGGTTATTGCAATTGGCGTTTGGCAGCACCGCACAACAGGTTATGCGCTCACGGGCCGGCAATTGACGATGGAGTTCCGGGGCTTCAGCAAGCATACATTCTACGTATGGAAAAAAAGAGTGCAGGCGGTCAATGTGCTGCAAACATATTTTCAGCGGAAGAAAGATCTCGCCTCCATCCAGGCGACGATCAAATCCGGAATGCTTGGCTATTCAGCCCGCATCAATTATATGGAGAAAGATGATGCCACCCGCATTCTCGACTGGTATCATCCATTGCCGATTTCAGTTAAACAAAAAGGTCAGCCGGAATGATTCCGGCTGACCTTTTTTCCTTTTGTCTATCTTTTATTTTTCCAGCTGACTATCCGTTTCGGGTGGAAGAATCCAAGTCCGATCAGGAAGCCTGTGATCATCCCGGCTATGTGCGCCGTAACATTTATGTTCGGTGTCAGGAACGTCATGATGACACTGATGACCAGAATCGGCAGAATGATCTGCTTTAATTGCGGCAGTGCGCGGCCGCCGTAATACAATAATGCGCCGTAAGCTCCGAACACGCCGAAGATTGCTCCGCTGGCGCCGACATGCAGATAATCAAGCGGCTGAAGGAAGTATGTTGCAACAGTCGCAAATAGGCCAGCCAGCCCATAGACTGTGATGAAGCGGACTTTGCCCGTCAATCGCTCAAGCTCCGGTCCGAACAGGAACAGCGAGAACATATTGAACAGCAAGTGCATCAGGCCGCCGTGCAAGAACATCGGTGTGATGAAGCGCCACCATTCACCTTCTGCAATCAATCGGTTGTAACCGACGCCGTAATTGAAGATAGTAGGGCCGAGAATAGGAATCCATGATAAAATATGTATCAAAACATTAATCGCGATCAATGTGGATACAACAGGATACAAGCGTAAATACTCTGAAAAACTTTCTCTGCGAATAAACATTTCGTCACCTCTGTTTCATACTGAATATTATACCTTTTTCCTGTTTATGATTGAAAGGAGAAGCATCTATGATTACTGGAATCGGCTTGGATATTGTCGAACTCGGTCGCATCAGGCGGCTGGACGGCAAGTCCGCGAAATTTCGTGAACGCGTTTTGACGGACAACGAATTGGTGGAATATGAACTTTTATCAGTCAACAGGAAAACAGAATTCCTTGCCGGACGTTTTGCTGCAAAAGAAGCTTTCGGAAAAGCGAAAGGGACAGGAATCGGTAAAATTTGTTCTTTCAAGGACATCGAGATAAGAAAAGACTTGAATGGCAAGCCTTCCGTTTATTTTAAAGATGAAGAAGAAGGTTTGATTTCCATTACACATACGAAAGAATACGCGGCAGCGCAAATTCTGCTGCAGTCAAAGATACAGGCGGAGGAAAAAGATGGAGACCAACTATAGACCGACAAAAGCGATAATTGATTTAACAGCAATCGACCATAATCTGCGTAATTTAAAAGAGCGGGCGAACGGTGCAGCCCTGATGGCTGTCGTCAAAGCGGATGCTTATGGCCACGGCGTGCTGGAAGTTGCGCGCCAGGCATTGAAGAGCGGTGCTTCCATGCTTGCTGTGGCAACGCCGGACGAAGCACTATATCTGCGGCAGAATCATATCGACGCCGAACTTTTGGTGCTGGGCGCATCGCCGGTGAATTTCATTGAAGCGGCGATAAAGCACGATGTGAACCTGACTGCCTATTCAATGGAATGGCTAAACACAGCCGCACAGGAGCTTGGAGCGATTATCGGCAGCAGTCCGCTGAAAATCCACTTGAAATTTGATACAGGAATGCGGCGGATCGGTATTCAGCCGGAAGAGGCTGAAGCGGCTTTTGAATTTGTCGGGGGGCATCCGTTTGAAGTGGAAGGGCTGTATACCCATTTCGCCACGGCAGATGAAGCTCAGAATCCTTTATTTCTGAAACAGGTCGAAAGGATTAATGCGATTAAAGAAAAATGGAATGGCGGCAACTTGATTTTTCACGTTTCAAACAGTGCCGCGGCAATCATGCACCCGGAATTGGCATACGATGCCGTGCGAATCGGTATTTCTATGTACGGAATTGCCCCGTCAGGCTTTGTGAAACATGAAATGCCCTTCGAATTGAAGCAGGCGATGAGCCTCGAGACGGAAATCGTCCACGTGAAAAAAGTGATGAAAGGCGAAACACTCAGTTACGGCGCAACTTACACCTGCTCTGAAGATGAGTGGATTGGCACTTTGCCGATCGGCTATGCGGATGGGCTGATCCGTGGCCTTCAAGGACAGGAAGTGCTGGTGGACGGCAAGCGTATGCCGATAGTTGGGCGCATCTGCATGGATCAATGTATGATCAGACTGTCCGGCGAATTACCTGTGGGAGAAAAAGTGCAGCTGCTCGGTTCCCAAAAAGGCACAGCAATTCTAATAGATGAATGGGCAGAAAAACTAGGGACAATTCCTTATGAAATCCCCTGTATCCTGACAAAACGGGTGCCCAGACTCTATATTGGGGTATAAAGAACTTCTAGAATTGTCTTTCCTTAAGGCATCAGGGATGTTAAGATTATAGAATAGAAATATAGAACAGAGAGAACAACGGTATTCCGGAGGTGTCAGCTGTGTACGAGAGATCCAAGACAAAAGAGGTAGTCGTGAAACTGCCGAAACAATTGATTTCAGAACTTACTACACATTCAGATGAACGGGTTCAGGAAGACGGAGATTATATTTACGTTTCCACTCAGCGTGTCATGAAGAACATGTATGATTCAAATCATATTCGGGAAGCAATGATCAAGGGCTACGTCGAGATGTCACAGATCAATCTTTCGATTTCCTGTGAATGTTCTCATGCGGAGTACGAAGCGGAGCATATGACCGTGCGACTCGTAAGCGGAGGGTGACAACTTGATTGTAAAACGCGGAGACGTTTTTTTTGCTGAATTATCACCAGTGGTCGGGTCAGAGCAGGGTGGCACCCGGCCGGTGCTGGTAATACAAAATGATATAGGAAACCGGTTCAGTCCGACCGTCATCATAGCGGCGATTACAGCTCAGATCCAAAAAGCCAAACTTCCTACCCATGTGGAAATCGATGCCAAGAAATATGGCTTCGAGCGGGACTCGGTAATATTGCTTGAGCAATTGCGGACGATCGACAAATCCCGGCTGACGGATAAAATTACCCAACTTGATGAAGCATTGATGGAAAAAGTGGATGAAGCATTAGAAATCAGTGTTGGACTTGTTAAGTTCTAAGTATACATACACCATGAAAGCATCCGAAGAGTCCTATTCTTCGGATGTTTTTTGCAATATCGCCTGCTCAAAACCGGTCGGGGATATAAAAAAGATGTGCAAAATGCATATTTCCGATACAATAAAAGATAGAGAACTTTAAAATAGAAGAGTTGGCAATGCAGGGGAACTTAAAAGAGAGTTGCAAGAGTCCAAGGAGGATCCTTAAAAACATGAATAAGCAAATGGCAAGATATATTCAAGAGAACATGACTGAAATTATTTCCAACTGGCAAGAAATGATGAAAAACGAAAAAGGCGAGCGTTCATTCGAAGTGATGCCTGCGGAATTGATGGATCAAACAAGCCGTGAATTTGCAGAACTGATGACGTCCAATCTATTGGAGAGCCACCAGGCATACGAAAGCCGCTTAAATGATTTTGCAGAAAAAGTTGTCCGTTATGGCTGGTCGATCACATTCGTCACTAAAGCGATCAATCACTTCGGTGAAATTGTTTTTGCTGGAATGGAAAGAGACGGTGTTATCAATAGCGACAATCTGCGCGCTTTTGTAAAAGAGTTCAATAAGTGGATCACACCTATCCGCGACAGCACCATCGATACATATTCGAAAACTTGGGAACGTACAGTAAGCCTTCAGAAGATCGCTTTACAGGAACTTTCCGCTTCATTAATTCCGGTTTTTGATAAAGTTTCGGTTATGCCGCTTGTAGGGACAATTGATACGGAACGGGCCCGCCTCATCATGGAGAATCTTCTGGAGGGTGTAGTTAAGCATCGGGCAGAAGTGATTCTGCTTGATATCACCGGTGTACCTGTAGTTGATACAATGGTTGCCCACCATATTATTCAGGCTGCTGACGCTGTCCGCTTGGTCGGAGCGAAATGTATGCTGGTCGGCATTCGCCCGGAAATCGCCCAAACGATTGTTACACTGGGCATTAATCTGAATGAGTTCACCACAACGAGCACATTGCAGCGCGGCGTTGAACAAGCTTTGGCTTGGACAAATCGAAAAATTGTGGAGGTTGATGAAGTATGAATGTCCGTATACCGATATTAAAACTGAGAGATACGCTGATTGTTTCCATTCAATGGGAATTGGACGATCAGACTGCCATACAGTTCCAGGAAGATTTACTGACTAAATTACATGAAACAAGTGCCCGTGGTGTAGTGATCGATTTGACTTCAATTGATTTCATCGATTCCTTCATCGCTAAAGTTTTGGGAGACGTCATCAGCATGTCAAGCCTAATGGGAGCGCGAGTTGTTATAACAGGTATCCAGCCGGCAGTTGCTATCACTTTGATCGAATTAGGAATTCGACTTGAAGATGTCATGACAGCATTGGATTTAGAAAACGGTTTGGATAAACTTCAATTGGAATTGGAGGCTTAAAGATGAGCAACCAATCCTCAGTGGAAATTCAAACAGAATGGGATATTGTAGCCGCCAGACAACTTGGCCGCAATGTAGCTAAAGAGTTGGGTTTCGGCACAGTAGACCAGGCTCGTATCACGACGGCAATCAGCGAGCTTGCCCGTAACATCTATTTATATGCTGGCCAGGGAAGAATCGAGATTCAGCGCCTGACAGAAAACGGCATCAATGGCATCTTGATCATTGCGGCTGACAGCGGACCTGGGATACCGGACATCCGTAAAGTGATGGAAGATGGCTTTTCAACTTCCGGAGGCCTTGGAGCCGGGCTGCCAGGTGTCAAAAGATTGATGGATGATTTTAAGATAGAAACAACCCTAGGTGAAGGGACAGATATAAGAGCTACCAAGTGGCTTCGATAGGGGGAATTCTTAATGGTTCAAAAAATCGGCAGTCAATACAAGGAAATATTGAACCAATATATGCAGCGCCAGTCCGAGCAGAACCTTTACGTCGGGCAGAATTTCAGCCGTCAGCTTATTTCTGAAAATACATCTCCTGAAGATGTCATCAGTATGCATAAAGCGGCAATGCAGGAATTATATGAAGATATGCCAGAAACTGTCTGGCATTCCTTTGATTTCCTGATTGAGATGATGATCAATTACGGGTTAGCTCTTCAGGAACGGCAAAGCTTATTGCAGAAACAGGAAGAGTTGCGCGTGGAAATGGATTTGGCCGCCAATGTCCAGGAAACTTTATTGTCAACGACAATGCCGTCTCTGGATGGTCTGGATATAGGCCTTCTTTCTGTTCCGCTGCGCAAAATGAACGGAGACTACATATATTTCATCAGTGGCGGTGAAGGGCACGCCGGAATTGCGGTTGCCGATGTAATCGGTAAAGGCCTCCCGGCTGCTCTATGCATGTCCATGGTGAAATTCGGGATGGACAGTCTGAACGATTCAACAGCGTTTCCAAGCGAAGTGTTGAGCACCATCAACCGGATTGTTGAAAAGAGCGTCGACGATTTCATGTTCGTTTCCATGTTCTATGGAAGATATGAAGCGGAAACTGGCGTATTGACTTATGGTTCAGCCGGCCACGAACCAGCGATGATTTATCGTGCCGAAACCGGTGAATTTGAAGAGCTGACAGTGAAAGGTTTATTGCTTGGTGTTTCGCCGATGGCATCTTATGAAGAAAAAGAAGTGAAACTGGATAAAAATGATATGGTCGTCATAATGACTGATGGAGTTACAGAAGGACGGACAGCTGAAGGGTTTATCGACCGCCAGGTAATCAACGAACTGATCCTGCGCAAAAAAGATGAATCTGCCCAAACGATTGTCCAATTTGTCTATGATGAACTGGTTCGCATGCAAAATGCAGAATTAAGCGATGACTTTACATTAGTTATTTACAAAAAAGTCTGATTGTATGTTTAACCACTACAGCAATGTGGTAAACAAACTTACAGTGGCTTTTTTAATTTTTGTTTATTTTAAATTTACGTTAATCATAGAAAAACGGGGTGTCAAAAGATGAATATTCAAGTTGATTTGCAAGAGTCAGATAAAGTCCTTAAGGGATATGTCCGTGGAGAAATTGATGCGCATACTGCGCCGGTTCTGCGCGAGAAATTGGAACCATACCAAAATATAGAATCACTGAATGCCGAATTGGATCTTTCAGATGTCAATTATATGGATAGTACAGGATTGGGAGTTTTTGTAGCTTTTTATAAATCAGTCAACTCGCAGGGCGGACATTTGAAATTGAGTGGTTTGTCAGCTCGCTTAAAACGGCTTTTCGATATTACAGGCTTAGGTGATATCATGGATATCGAATCAGCTGGAAAAGGTGGTATTTAACATGCGTCCTTTTGATTATGTTGAAATGCGTGTCCCTGCCAAATCACAATACGTCGGTGTTGCAAGATTGACTATCTCGGGACTGGCCAGCCGCATCGGCTTTTCCTACGATGATATCGAAGATTTGAAAATTGCTTCAAGTGAAGCTGTTACGAATGCTGTCCAACACGCTTACAGCGGTGATGAAGACGGTGAAGTTGTAATTGGCTGCGCTCTTTACGGAGATAAAATTGAAATTATGGTAGCGGATCACGGACAAAGCTTCAACTTTGAAGAAACCAAAGCGAAAGTGGGTCCATACCATGATCAGGCTGAAGGGGATTTTCTTCGTGAAGGAGGACTTGGCCTGTATTTGATCGAAACATTAATGGATGAAGTGAAGGTCCATCATCAGGAAGGCGTAACAGTCTTCATGACAAAGTATGTTGGAGGAGAGCAGGTGGAAGAGGATGTCGAAACGATCTCATCCTAATCAGCCTACCAAAGAACAGGTATTGGAATGGATTGAGGCTTATCAGAAAAATGAAGACGAGGAAGCCCAGACACATCTTGTAAATAATTACAAAAGACTTGTGGAATCCATTGCGCGCAAATACTCGAATGGTAAATCTTACCACGAGGACATAGCGCAAGTGGGCATGCTGGGGCTTCTGGGTGCTATCAGAAGATATGACCCTTCATTTGGCCGCAGTTTTGAAGCGTTTGCTGTCCCGACTATTATCGGTGAAATCAAACGATTCCTGCGCGATAAGACCTGGGCGATTCATGTCCCTCGGAGAATCAAGGAATTAGGGCCGCGAATCAAAGCGACTGTAGAAGTATTGACGAGTGAGCTCCAGCGTTCCCCGCAAGTTTGGGAAATTGCAGAATATCTTGATGTCGAAGAGGACGACGTACTTGAAGCGATGGAAATGGGCAAAAGCTATCAAGCTCTGTCCATGGACCATTCCTTGGAGGCCGATTCAGACGGAAGCACCGTTACTTTATTTGACGTTGTCGGACAAGAAGACGATGGGTATGAAAAAGCGGATCAGCGCATGTTGGTGGCCAATGCGATGAATGTGCTTTCCGAACGCGAGAAGCAAATCATCCAGTACACCTACATAGAGCAGCTGAGCCAAAAAGAGACCGGCGATAAACTGGGTATCTCGCAAATGCATGTTTCTCGCCTGCAGCGCAAGGCCATCAAGAAATTACAGGAAGCCATATTAGCGGCGGGTGGAGTTTCGTAGTGGAAAAAATTCGTCACAAGTTTATTGACGCCTGTATCTTCAATGAAGCAAAAAAAGGTAATTTTGAATCCGGGGACAGCTATCACACAGTCTTAACCGATGATTACTTTATTTGCTCAGTAGCCGATGGTCTAGGGAGTGGGCCTATTGCGAGAGAATCTTCGCAGGTCATCCCGCAAATTCTGAGAGAACATCACCACGAATCGATAGACAGTCTGATGAACCGTTTTAATGATTTGATGGTGCAAAAAAGAGGCGCAGCGGTTGCCATCTTTAAAGTGGACTTTAAGAGCAAGACCCTTGAGTACAGCTGCGTCGGGAATATCCGGTTCTATCTTTACCGAAAAGGGACAGATGAAATGATCTATCCGCTCCCGGTAATGGGGTATCTTTCCGGACGTCCCCAAAAATTGCACACACAGCTCTACACTTATGTGGAAGATGACTTATTCCTCATCCACTCGGATGGTGTGGAATTGCGCAATCCGAAAAGTTTGATGCGCCGTTCAGGATTCCCTGAACAATTGTATTACGATATTCTCGCCACCATTCAAACCGGTGACGATGCGACGTTCATAACCGGAAGCCTGCTCAAATGAGTGGGCTTCTTTTTTATGGTTAAAAAAGTATAGCTTTTATAGTCTAAAGGTTCTTAAAAAGAATATATCTGTGTCCAGACTCCGGCGGCCCAGCTCTTCGGGTCATAAGCCGACTCAGCTGTGCAAGAGGGATGCTGCTCCTGCATCGCTGCGCTGTTTCGTCGCAAAAGATGGCCGCAAGTGCATTGGCCATCTTTCGCCGTCGCTTTTCTTATTGTGGTAAAATAGAATGGAAATAAAGGAGAGTGTTTTGATGGAATCACAACAAATCCAAAGCCTGATCGCTAAAGAGACAGGTGTGCGCCCGAATCAGGTGGCACAGGTTATCGCTTTGATCGAAGACGGCAATACCGTCCCATTCATCGCCCGTTATCGTAAAGAAGCGACGGGTTCACTTGATGAAGTTCAGATTAAAGCGATTGATGACCGCTATACTTATATACAAAATCTTGAACAACGAAAAATAGAAATCATCCGTTCGATCACTGAACAGGAAAAATTGACTCCGGAGCTTGAGAAGGAGATTCAGGAGGCAACGGTTCTTCAGCGAGTGGAGGATCTGTATCGCCCTTATAAACAAAAACGCCGGACAAAAGCAATCATTGCAAAAGAAAAAGGTTTGCAGCCGCTAGCTGACTGGCTTTTCGAAGGAGGCAATGGCGACGTCCTGAAAAAAGCTTCCGAATTCATCAGCGAAGAAGTGGCGGATGCCGAAGAAGCACTTCAAGGAGCACAAGATATTTTGGCCGAACTTTTCGCGGATGATGCGGATATTCGGGAGAAAATCCGGTATATGACGAGAAAAGATGGAATGATCGCTACTGCCGTCAAAAAAGACCATGACGATGAAAAACAGGTTTTTGAAATGTACTATGAATACGAAGAAGCTATCCAAAAAATCGTACCTCACCGTATTTTGGCGATCAATCGCGGCGAAAAGGAGAATGTACTGAAAGTCGCGATCAATCCGCCGGCTGACCGGATCATCACTTTGATGAAGAGGAAATGGATCACAGGTTCAGGAAATACCGTGCCTTATTTGGAACAAGCGATTGAAGACAGCTATAAACGGCTGATCCAACCGTCCGTAGAGCGCGAAATCAGAAATGAACTCAGTGAAAAAGGTGAAACACAGGCAATTCACATCTTTTCCGAAAACCTGCGTAATCTTTTATTGCAGCCGCCAATGAAAAACAAAATGGTATTAGGGGTGGACCCTGCATACCGGACTGGCTGTAAATTAGCCGTAATCGACGAAACTGGTAAATTACTGGAAGTTGCTGTTATTTACCCTCATGCGCCGAAAAATGACCAGGCAGGTGCGAAAAAGACTATGAAACGCCTAACTGACAAGTATCCGATTGAGATTATGGCTATCGGAAACGGCACGGCTTCGAGGGAGACGGAACAATTCGTGGCGGATTTCATTTCTGGGAGCGCTGCTGATATCTCTTATGTCATCGTAAACGAAGCGGGTGCCAGTGTTTATTCCGCATCGGATGTCGCCCGGGCAGAATTTCCGGATCTTCAAGTAGAAGAACGGAGTGCTGCATCAATTGCCCGCCGATTGCAGGATCCGTTATCGGAACTGGTGAAAATCGATCCCAAAGCAGTAGGCGTGGGGCAGTATCAGCACGACGTTTCCCAAAAGAAATTGGCTGACCAATTGACATTTGTTGTAGAAACAGCGGTAAACCAAGTTGGGGTCAATGTGAATTCAGCCTCTTCTTCATTGCTTCAATATGTAGCCGGTTTAAGTAAGACGGTGGCCGAAAACGTCATTAAAGTGCGTGATGAAAACGGGCGCTTTACTTCACGCGTCCAATTGAAGAAAATTCCGCGCCTCGGTGCCAAAACTTATGAACAGGCAATCGGTTTCCTGAGAATTCCGGAAGGGAAGAACCCGTTGGATGCTACAGGCATACATCCCGAAAGTTATGCGGTAGCTGAAAAACTGCTGGAAATGGTCGACGCCGATAAAAAAGACGTCGGTAAGCCTGAAACTGCTGAAAAGCTGGATGGTTTGGATGTAAAAGAACTTGCAGAGAAATTGGAAGTCGGCGAAATCACATTACAGGATATATTGGATGCGTTGAAAAAACCATTCCGTGATCCGCGCGATGAATTCCCGCAGCCCCTATTGAAAAGTGACATTTTGAAGATGGAAGACTTGCTGCCGGGGATGGAACTTCAGGGAACCGTCCGCAATGTCGTCGATTTCGGGGCGTTTGTAGACATCGGCGTGAAACAGGATGGGCTCGTCCACATCTCGAAACTGAAAAAAGGTTTTGTGAAACACCCGCTTGAAGTCGTCGCTGTCGGCGATATCGTGACTGCTTGGGTGGAAAAAGTGGAAAAAGACAAAGGGCGCATCGCCTTGACGATGCTTCAGCCGAAAGAGCAGATTTAACTAGATGGCCGTTCTGCAATTCGGGACGGCCATTTTCTATAATAATGAAACAGGGGAATCCGAATGACTGATTACGAACTGACAGGATTAATAGAGGAAATCTCTGAAACAATATTTAATAAGCCTTTCATCCACAAAGGTATTTTCAATTCCAGACTTCGTACTACGGGCGGCCGCTATATGCTTCGCTCGCATAATATCGAAATCAATCCAAGCTCCTATGAGAAATTCGGTTACAAAGAGCTGGAAGGGATTATCAAGCACGAGCTTTGTCATTATCACCTTCATTTGGAAGGGAAAGGCTATAAGCACCGCGACGCAGATTTCCGGAATCTTTTAAAGCTGACCGGCTCACCGAGATTTTGTTCGCACATTGAACAGAATGGCAAACGCCAGACGGCAAAGCGTTATATTTATCAATGCGTTTCGTGCCAGACCGACTATATCCGCAAGATCCGGATGAATACCGAGAAGTATCGCTGCGGCAGATGTTCGGGAAAGCTGGCTATGAAATAATCCTTTGATAAAAATACATGTGATTGGTTTCGGGAATTTTTCAATCTTGTAAGCTGGAAAAATTCCTCGAAGATATTTTAGCCGATTCTCAAGAAGGTCCTCGAAGTTGGGGATCTTCTTTTTCGTTGCGGCATTTAATATGCCGGGAATTTAAATATAAAATTATTTGTTGAAAAGTAGTTGACGATTCTCTCGGCGCTCTTTATAATAGAAAAAGTCGACAAGTACTTAAAACATTATTCCGAAGTAGCTCAGTGGTAGAGCACCGCACTGTTAATGCGATGGTCGTAGGTTCGAGTCCTACCTTCGGAGCCAGAATGGCCCCTTGGTCAAGCGGTTAAGACACCGCCCTTTCACGGCGGTAACACGGGTTCGAATCCCGTAGGGGTCACCATTATTATTTCTTAGAAATTTATACATAATGAATTATCTTTGAATAACATATTTCATTTCTTCAAGCATTAAGTTGCGTACAGTGTTATACTGATTAGACGTCGTAGAAATACGAGAGAGACATTGTAAATATTATTATCGCGGGGTAGAGCAACGAGCCGTACGAAGACGGCGAAGTAACACCGAAGCAGCCGAAGGCGATGCAGGTGTCATCTGCGATAAGCAATGAGTATAAAAAATCTTCGTAT
>NZ_PJBO01000007.1:0-60075 GCF_002836425.1 Planomicrobium sp. MB-3u-38
CCCGAAGAGCTGGGCGGCTGGAGTCTGGACAGAAGAAAAGCGCAAGCGCCCGTTAAGTTCTGAAAGGCATAAGACGGATCAGCAGAGTGGCGTTCTTTGCCACGGCAGCTGAGCTGGCTTATGACCCGAAGAGCTGGGCGGCTGGAGTCTGGACAGAAGAAAAGCGACGGTATCCTCAAAAACCCCAAAACTTTAAAGTTTCGGGGTTTTTTACTTTTCAATTACAGGTGGAAAAAAACGCACTTTTTTCATTTCTGCATAATGGGCCATCGGTTTTTCGCATTTGAAGTTTAAGCCCAGGTATGATGCCATCGTATTTTCAACAATCTCCCCTTGCACGTATTTCAATTTCCAGGAAGTATGGGCTATATCAATACGCAGCAATCTATCACCCGGTTTTGTCCATAGGCAATAACGTTCGGTCAGCCACTTTTCGAGCTCAGTTGAAGCCACTGGCTGCGGTGATATTTGATATTGTAAAGCAATTTTTTCCTGTGGATTTTCTTTGGTTACACTTTTGAAATTGATTTGTCCCTTTTTCTTGCCAAATGACATTTTGGCACTTCGATAAGGAAGAAAGCCTCCAAAAGAAGCAGTCTCTGCCGCCAACTTGCTGTTTGCATCCAAGCTGAAAAAATAAACACCAGTTTTATTCTTATATTTGACGTATGTCCGTACGTTCACTTCCAGAAAGTTTGCAGCACCAGGCACAGGCGGCATGAATCGTGGCCGCGTGCACCGTGCTTTGAAGAGGACGATGCCAATCCACGCTTTGTTATCATATAGATCCAGCTCCAATTCCTCCGGTACATACTTACGGATTGTCGGCGGATCAACTGGCCAATGGAGAAACAATAGGTCACGCCATGTTTGTGTCATCAACCATATATTACTTGCCACCTTCACCACACCCCATTAAAAGAAGCCTCTTTCGCAAAAGAGGCTCCGTCCATTATTAATCGTTTTCACCAGGCAATGTATCGTGTGCTTGAGGCGGTGCTGGTTTCAGCTCCGGAATCCCGCCGAAAGCCTTGCTTTCTTCTTCTTTGAATGCCGCACCATCAGGAGCAGGCTGTTTCAGGAAATCCAGCTGCGAAGCAGTGCTGTCCGCATTCGTGTACAAGGTATGGGAGAACTCTGTCGCTTCCCATTCAGGCGGCACTGTAGACGGAACAATGACACCTTCTTTTGCTTCCATTTCTTTGATTGCTGCCAGCCACTGGTTCTGATGCATGGTATCCCGAGCAATCAGGAATGAGAAGAGGTCCTTCACACCTCTGTCGTCTGTCATGCTGTAAAGACGCGCCACTTGCAGCCGCCCTTGCGATTCTGCGTTTACATTGGCCCGGAAGTCAGCCAGCAAGTTGCCGCTGGCGATGATGTAGCCCGAATTCCATGGCACGCCATTGCTGTCTTTAGGAGATGCCCCCAAACCGTGCACAATCGCATGTTGCGGGTTCATCCCTCCCATTATTGCGCCAACTACAGGGTCTTTAGCGGCTTTTTCCTGTTCGTAGACAGGCGCCCCTTCCAATAATCGCGCAACCATTGTTGCAAGCATTTCAATATGTCCGAGTTCCTGAGTACCTGTATCCATCAATAAATCACGGTATTTATCGTTGCCGCGCGTCCCCCAGCTTTGGAATAAGTATTGAAGCGCTACAGTCATTTCACCGAATTGACCACCAATCAGTTCCTGGACCTGTTTTGCAAAAACTGCATCCGGTGCATCCGGTTTCGCGTGATACTGCAATTCTTTTCTATGGAAAAACATACACGCACTCTCCAGTCAGTTTTTTATTTTTTATCGGAATCGACCTTTCCTTCGCTATTGCCTGAACTGTCTTCCGGGTGGCCGCCATCATAATCCGACGCGTTTCCGCCGGAATTATATGAATCGTTGTCAATTTCATCCACGCCTTCTTGGCGTCTGGCGTATTCTTCACCATTCTTTATGCGTCCTTCGCTTTCCGGCTTCGTGTCTTTCGGGTGCCCACCATCGTAGTCGGAAGCGTTTCCTCCCGCATTAAAACCTTTATCATCTGAGCTTCCATCATCGTGGTTCTGTTCCATTCTTTCAGGATCGAGATTATGGTCATTCTTTTTTTCAGTCATAACGGCCTCCTCCTTCAAAAATTTTACATACATACTTTGAATACCCCGGTCATTTCAAACAAAACATACTTTTTTGATAATTAAACACAAAATTGAGCCGATTCATTTCTTTGCCCTTTTGTCTTTATTCCTTTCATGCATAGGCTCCATCCGAGTTTGTGTTTCAGTATTGCGGTGAAGGGTAAATGAAGAAATAGAGATTCTATAATGTTGAGGAGGAAAAAGCATGGCAAAAGTTTTGGCTGTTTTATCAGGCGGTTATGCAGATGAAGAAAACAATTACGTAACAGGATGGTGGGCCGAAGAGTTATTCGCACCGGCTATGGAACTTGAAAAAGAAGGCCATACAGTAGGCATTGCATCCTTGCTTGGCGGCAAACCCGTTGTAGATCCGTTGAGTATTTCAAAAGATTATGACCCTGAAGGGAAATACAAAAAATTATATGAATCCGGACTCGCTGATAAGACCACTCCGCTTGTCGATGTAAAAGCGAGCGACTATGACGCTATATTCATCGTAGGCGGCCACGGAGCGATGTTCGACCTCGCCCACAGCGAAGAACTTCATAACATGATCAATATAGTATATGAACTCGGCGGCATTGTGTCAGCTGTCTGCCATGGTCCCGCTCCGTTGGTTTACGCGAAAACAAAAGAAGGCCGTCCATTCTTAGAGGGACTGGATGTGACAGGTTATCCCAACGACAAAGAACCTGAAGAAGTACGTGACTTGCTGCCATTCAGTCTTGAAGATGAATTGAACAGAGTCGCCAATTATTCTAAAGCAGAAGACCAGGATCAATATGCGGTTTGGGCAAACGAACGCATTCTGACCGGCCGTGATCCCCATTCTTCTGAACTGTTCGGAAAAGAGTTGGCCAAAGCCTTAACGCGCCGGGAACTGGAACAGGAAGAGAAGTATTTTGATTAACACCCCTCTTCTTAGGGTATATATACAGAAATAAACAGAACGGGGAGGTAGTATTTGTGAATGATAAAAATAATAATGAACCAGATGAACGAAAAGATTACATGAGAGACAGCACAGACAATATGGACCATCCTCCTGAAAGAAAAGAAGGGCTGGAAGAACCCAATGTAAAGGAAATGCCTAAGATCAAAATCGGTGTTGCCATCTTCGTAGTCATTGTCCTGATTATTCTAGCTATAGGAATCGGTTTCGATCTGTTCGGCCTTATGGATTGACGATTTCCACCAATATATTCCGCTGAACCAAAAGAACTCTCCCGTTTAAAAAGGGAGAGTTCTTTTGGTTGAAAAGATTATATACCTTCTGTAAGATCCACTTTCGCTTCCATCAGTTCTGATCCGCGATAGAATTTAATATCCAAAGTATCGCCAACTTCCGCTTTTGTGTAGAGGTATTGACGAAGTTCAAGTACAGAGGTGATATCATCTCCGCCCATCCCGACAATTACATCGCTTTGCTGCAGACCGGCAGCTTCTGCGCCAGAGCCTTTAGCGACCGATTCAACGACTACACCTTTTTCCAATTCAGCAGGTAAGTTCAGTTCATTTTGCCGAATCGGGGCAGGTACATTCTGAAGATCCAAAATGCTTACACCAAGCGCCGGCCTTTCAACTTCGCCTTTCGTTTCTAAATCTTCAATGATCGGAATTGCTGAATTGATCGGGATAGCCAAGCCGATTCCTTCAACTGAAGCTTGTGCAATTTTCATCGAGTTGATTCCGATCAATTGGCCTTGGCTGTTGATCAAAGCGCCTCCGCTGTTACCAGGGTTGATGGCCGCATCAGTTTGAAGCACTTCTGCCTGCCAGTCTTCTGTTCCGTCCTTATTAATGTCTATCGGTATCGAACGTTCAGTTCCTGAAATCACGCCCGTTGTCACTGATCCAGAAAACTGGAGCCCCAGTGGATTACCGATTGCGATAACCGGTTCGCCTGCTTTAAGGACTGAAGAATCACCGAATTCCGCCACATCTTTGATTTCTGCGGAATCAGTTTTCAATACAGCCAGGTCTGTCCAGATATCTGTCCCCAACACTTCGGCATCTATTTCTGTGCCATCGGACAATGTCACTTTGACTTGTTCAGCGCCTTCGACCACATGGTTGTTTGTAACGATATAAGCTGAATCCCCTTCTTTTTTATAGATTACACCTGAACCGGCTCCCGCTTCCTGCGGCTCACCGCCGTTGTTCTGTGTGAAAGGGTTTTGCTGGGCACTTTGCAAATTCGTTACACCGACAACTGCTGCCGAAGTGGCGTCAACGACTTCTGTAACATCAGAAGTGACAATAGAAGAAACATTCTCCACTCCGCTGACATTTTCCACTTCCTGAGTATCTTCACCTATTCCTATTCCCTGTTCAATATCTGTAAATCCAGGCAATACGACGCCCGCCAATACAGCACCCGCCAATATACCCGTAAATCCTGAAGCGAAGTTCCCTCTATTTCTTCTTTTTGGTTCTGTTGAATTATAGTATCCCAATTTAAATTCCTCCTGAGTTATAATTTTCTTCACCTATCGTGTTTTGGCCATAAATAACAGTGCCGGCAATTACTGTTTGCCGCATTACTTATGCCGATGTATAAACAATAACAAGCAAATATGAATAAACTATGACCGAAGCTTTAAATAATATGGAAACTTTCAACACATTTTGAAGACATAAAAAAGCACAAGCAAAATTCGCTTGTGCTTCATTTTTCATCAGGGAGACGAATTATGAATTTCGTACCTTTTTCCAGTTCACTCTCTACCCTTACGTCTCCGCCATGAAGTTCCACTAATTGTTTGACGATGGATAGTCCCAGGCCGAATTGACCGCTTCCTCGGGAAACATCGGATTTGAAGAACCTGCGCCAAATCAGATCGATCTCTTCTACATCGATTCCACTCCCTGTGTCTTCCACTTCAATAATCGCATAGCCGGGTTCAGAATAAGAAGTGATGCGGATCTCCCCATTTTCGGTAAACTGGATACTATTTTTCACAATATTAGTAAGCACCTGAATCATGCGGTCCATATCCACATATACTTTCTGGTCTTCAGGGGCATCAATGATGATGGAATTTCCTTTTTCAGCTGCCAGAAACTCCATCTGCTCCTGGATGATTTCAAGTAATTCTTTTGTTTCCACTGATTCTTTCAACAACGAAACCTGGTTTGACCGGATTTTTTCGTAATCCAGATTCTCATTGACCAGCCGCATCAGCCTTTTCGTTTCTTCGCTGACAAGCCGAATGCCCTTTTCCCGCTGTTCTTCTTTGATCATATCGCTGCGGAGACCTTCAATGACTCCTGCAATCGTCGTCAGCGGCGTCCTCATTTCGTGCGATACATCCGCCATGAACTGGCGCCGCCTATTTTCAAGTCGTTCAATTTCTTCATTGGATTTATGGAGCTTGGCTGTCATGTCATTAAAATCTTTCGCTAAATCACCGAATTCATCGTAACCGGACTCCGGTAATTTCACGTCATAATTTCCTTCACTGACCATCGCTGTCGCTTTCCGCATCCGCTGCAATCGGCTGACATGCAGTTTCGACAACAAATAGCTGAGCAGAAGGGCTATGGCCAATGCCGCCAGCATCGCCGTCAATAAAGTGCGATTCAGTTCGAAGATCATTTCGCTTGTTCCGCTGACTGGTGCCGCAAGCAGCACCCCGCCCACCAGCTGGTTGCTTTCAACATAAGGCAATGCCACAAATGTCACCGTATCTTCAAAACGCTGAACATCCCGATTGACGACAAGTGTTTCACCGCGTTCAATCGTATCCCATTCCTCCCCAGTCAATTCGACTGGCGGGAAGGCTTCTGAAATCGGATAGAGGATTCTGCTTTGCTGGTCAAAAACAATGAAGTTGATATTCTGAGCCTGTAAAATGGAAACATACGGCTCCAGATTTACGCCGGGACGCGGACCTTCCAACTCAGTCAAAATTTGCTCACCATAGTTCTCCAATTCCTCCGCTTTATCCTGATAGGCAAAATCTTCGACGAAGCGCACGAATAAAAGACTGAGAATCAGGAAAGATATCAGCAGGATGCTCAGATGGCTTCCCATCAATTGATAAAAATAATTAATCCGCCTGTTCTTCAAATTTATAACCAACTCCCCAAACGGTGTGGAAGTATTGTTCACCGCCGGTTATTTTTTTGCGGATCCGTTTGATATGGACGTCGACTGTACGCTCATCACCGTAAAATTGATAGCCCCATAATCTTTCAAGCAGCTGCTCCCGGCTGAATACCTGTTTAGGATGCTGCAGGAGAAAAACGAGCAGATCGTATTCTTTCGGTGTGAGATCGTCTACAACAACGCCATCTTTTAATACTTCCCTCGTCGTTTTATTTATCGTGAAATGCTTTGTTTGCACGCGGTCTTCCATGGCTTCCCCTTTTTGGCTGCGTCTTGTCACAGCCTTTATCCGCGCCATTAAAGTTAGAGGGCTGAAGGGTTTTGTGACATAATCATCCGCCCCCATTTCAAAACCGATCACCTGATCCGATTCACTGTCTTTTGCAGTCAGCATGATAATCGGCACCTGATCTCCCTGTTCCCGGATTTTCCTGCACAGGGCAATGCCATCCATGCCTGGCAGCATCCAATCCAGCACCAATAGATCATAGTCATTCTGCTGATATTTATCGAACCCGTCGATGCCATCCGAAGCGAAGTCTCCAGTGATCCCTTCTTTTGAAAAGAATAATTCGAGCATTGAACTGACGCTCGGATTGTCTTCCACAACTAAAATATGCATCCCAAATCCCTCCGCTTCTATGTACTTAAGTTAAACCAAAGCTGTTATTAAGGCAATTGAACAAAAGCCACTCAAATTAGAGTGGCTCGAATTATCAGGCTTTTTCCGTCTTCTGTTTATATTTATCGAATATATTGCCGATCATATCATAATCGATGGCCATATTATTTTCGTAAGCGTATTTTACGCCGTAACCAAGCGCGACTGTCATGGCAGTGGCCACAGTTCCACCAATAATCGAACCTGCTCCCGGAATGAATTTCAATGCCTGGCGGTAGATTGTATGGCCGACTGTCCGGGTGGCCGTTATCACAATCATATCTTTCGCAGCTTTTTTGGATAAAGGCTTATCGTATAGTTTTGAAAGCTTGATAATGAGACCTACTTGAAGGGACGTCAGCGGTACAACGTCCGAACCCGGAATCGGGGATGCCCCGATAATCCCGGCCGAGACACCGGCTCCGACAATCCATCTGGTAGCTGCGGCTGATTTCTCTTTCATGCTTTTAGCGAAAAGCAGGTCTTTACCCTTTTTTTCGAGCATCACTAGAATTTCCCTTTTGAGATCTTCAAAATTTTCGCCTGTTTTTGACGAAACCGGGATGACTTTGTATTTGTGATTGGTGTGCTTTTTCACAAATTGGATTAAAGAAGGGATATTTTCAGCAGCATCGATTTTATTCAAGACAATAAGGATATCTTTATTATTCTTTTCGATAGCAGAAAATTTCTCTTTTTCACTGTCGGAAAATACTGTTCCCGCAGCATTGAGGAAAAATAAGACGACATCAGATTTCTGGACGAATTCAAGCGTCTTTTTGGGGTTCTCATCGTTCGGATCATTCAATCCCGGCGTATCCATAAATTTGATATTTTCTAGCCCACGCATATTATAAGGATCGACACTGACTGTTTCGCCCGGCATCGGGTTTGTACTCGCAATGTCTTCTCCGATGATTCTATTAACCGTTGAGGATTTTCCGGCATTGACTTCGCCGATCATCGAGATCAGCAAATCCTGTTCCAATGTATCATTCACTTTTTTCATCTCATTTTCAAACATCTTATTCATTGTCTGCATAACTTCATCTTCAAACTTCTTCACCAAACCCAGTCGCCTCCTTAGAGAATATCTACACTTATTATAGTCGTTTCCCGTCTTTGTAACTATTCTAACGCTGTGAATAAAAAATAACAGTTAGGGAATAACAAGGAATATCAGAAGAAAAGGAGTGTTCATATGCAGAATATAAAAGCTTTATTTCTTAATACCTCTTTAAAAAGCACCTCGGACCCTTCCCATACGGAAGGCTTTATGGAAGACGTGAAAGTCCATTTCAATCAGCTTGGGGTTGAATCGGAAATTGTCCGTCTGGCGGATTATAACATCGCCTATGGAGTCCAGGAAGATATGGGAGACGGTGACCAGTGGCCGCAGATTCTGGAAAAAGTGATGGCAGCTGACATTTTGATCATCGGTACGCCTATCTGGCTCGGTGAAAAAAGTTCGCTGTGCACACAGGCAATCGAGCGGCTTTACGGCAGCAGCAGCGTAACCAATGATAAGGGACAGGCTGTTTTCTACAATAAAGTCGGCGGAGCCATCGTTACCGGCAATGAAGACGGCGCCAAACATTCAGCGGCATCAATCCTGTATGGCTTATCCCACATCGGCTTTACGATTCCGCCGAACGTTGACGCTTATTGGGTCGGCGAAGCGGGTCCGGGAGATTCTTACATGGATGCCGGCCGTGACAATGACTTCACCAAATCAGCCATCGAACGACTGGCCTACAACACATACCACTTTGCAGGGTTGCTGAAAAACAATCCGATTCCAGCTGAAGGCAATACATTGGAATAGAAAAAAGTCCGGAACGAAGGTTCCGGACTTTTTTTATTTCCACATTCTTTTTACAGTCGCTTTTTCTCCTTCAATGGAAAGAACGTATACATCCGGATTCGACAAAGCTTTCCATTCCTCGAAACCATAAGCTTCTTCGAATCTTTTCAGCAGCAAGCCCATCATATTCCCATGGGTCACCAGTACCGCGTTGCCAGGAGCTTCAGCCAGCACTTCAGCTCCCCGTTCAGCAGCTTCCCCTGCAGATTCGCCCCCTTCAAATTTCAAATCGAAATCATTGAAGGATTGCTCAAGTTTTTCCATCCAATCAGGCAAGTCTTCTGTACTCAGCACTCGCTCTGCCAGCCTGTCATCGATTTGGACCGGCAAATCACGTGATGCCGACAACGGCTCAATGGACTGGATGGCGCGTGTAAAAGGACTGCTGATAATATGGCTGATTTCGATATCTTCGAAAAATGCAGTCAATGCCTCGGCTTGCTCCCTGCCTTCGGCTGTCAATTCCGCGTCGGGTGCCTGGCCCTCAGCCTTGCAATGCCTGATCAAATAGAAATTCTTCTGCATAAGTCCACCTCATTGAATATATTTTAAATCAGTAAGCTTTATTGGATTTTCTTCATCAAATTGGCCATTTCAATGGCGCCTGCTGCCGATTCCCAGCCTTTATTGCCCGCTTTTGTTCCAGCGCGTTCGATTGCCTGCTCAATGGAATCCGTTGTCAATACACCGAATATCACCGGAATATCGGACTGGTCGCTGGCACGTGATACACCTTTTGCCACTTCACTGCAGACAAAGTCGAAATGCGGCGTTGCTCCGCGAATTACGGTTCCAAGCGTAATGACCGCATCATAATTACCGCTGACCGCCATCTTTTTTGCAACCAACGGAATTTCAAATGCACCCGGCACCCAGGCAATGGACACATCTTCATCGTTTACACCGTGTCTTTTCAATGCATCTTCAGCACCACTCAGCAGCTTGCTGGTGATAAATTCGTTGAAACGGCCGACAACGATTCCAATCTTTAATCCTTCTCCATTTAAATATCCCTCATAATGTACTGTCATATTCATTCTCCTCCTTCGCTGCGGTTTGAAACCTCAGCTGCTGTTTTTTGCTGATACGCAATCAAATCTTTTATCGTCAAAATGCCCATTCCCAGCCTTTCAGCCACCTTGACCAAATCGGGGACTCTCGCCATCGTTCCATCTGCATTCATGATTTCACAAATAACACCTGCCGGAGCTGAACCTGCAAGCTTTGCCAAATCCACTGCTGCCTCGGTATGCCCAGAACGTTCGAGTACGCCGCCATCTTTAGCGATCAGCGGAAACACATGGCCTGGACGCTTAAAATCTGAAGGCTGCGCATCTTCATTGATCAAGCTCAATATTGTATGGGAACGCTCAAAAGCGCTGATTCCGGTGGTCGTATCTTTATGATCCACACTGATGGTGAAGGCAGTGCCATATTCGTCTGTATTTTCGTCAGTCATCAACCCGACTTTGAGTTTTTTGGCGAGTCCTTCTGTGACAGGCACGCATATCAACCCTCTGCCTTCAGTTGCCATCAAATTGATGATTTCAGGTGTCGCGTGTTCTGCCAACGCAATAAAATCACCTTCGTTCTCACGGTCCTCATCATCAATAACAATGACTGCCTTGCCTTGTTTCAAATCTTCTAACGCTTGTTCCACTTTGTAAAACAAAGTTATGCCTCCCTTAGAATCCATGTTCAGCCAGCCAGCTTCTCGACATTTCCGGTTTATCGGACTGTTGGATCCGTTCTGTATATTTCGCCAAAAGATCACATTCGATGTTGACGCGTTCGCCAATCCCTTTTTCACCCAGCAATGAATCTTCCTGTGTAGTAGGGATCAATGAAATCGCGACTGTATCTTTGCCAACCGAAAAAACCGTCAGAGATGTTCCATCTACGGATATGGACCCTTTGACCATCATGTATTTCATCAATGAAGATTCCAGTTCGATTGTTTTTGTTACTGCATTCGATTCTTTTTTCACTGAACGGATGACACCGACGCCATCAACATGGCCACTTACAAAGTGTCCGCCAAAACGTCCATTGGCCGGCATCGCCCTTTCAAGATTTACACGCGCACCGGTCCTCAGGTCAGACATGGTTGAGGATTTCACTGTCTCCGGAATGACATCGACTGTAAAAGAATGCTGATCATAAGTTGACACTGTCAAACAAACACCGTTGATTGAAATGCTGTCCCCTCTTTTGATGTCTTCCAAAATCAGAGCACAGGCAATCGTCAATTCCATAGCTTGAGGTTTTGCGCGAAGCGAAGTGACATGTCCCACTTCTTCCACAATTCCTGTGAACATCAGGCACCCTCCTCTATTCTTTTTTGGGCTTTGATAACTGATTGTTTCGATCGATAGTATGGGTATTTTTCCACCATGGGGCGAATGGGTGGTGGGGATAGGGTTGCAGAGTAGGTTTGAGATGGTTTTACTATTACCGATGTGCCGAACTTCTCTTCATGAATTGCGGGCAAACAAATTTTTGCCGTGCCCAAATAACCCTCTTTTGCGAGGGTGTGTGTAAATTCACTTGCAGTTTGAGAATCTTTGAACTTGAAATACTTTTTTGATTTGGTTCGTTTCATATAAATTTCCTCCTTCCGATTCGGTTATCGAAAAGAAGAGGCACATAACAAATAGAGCATGAATTCTTCTCCCATCCAGACTTTAACTGTCGGTGCCGGATTCTCACCAGCTCCACCGATAAAGAAAAGCTAGACACAATGATCTCGGTGTCCAGACTCGAGCGGCCCACCTCTTCGGGTCATAAGCCAGCTCAGCTATGCGGCAAAGAACGCCGCTCCGCTGATCCGTCTTATGCCTTTCAGAGCTTAACGGGCGCTCTCGCTTTTCGTTATCGGGTCACGGACTTGCAGCAGGGCGCTGCTCACCGCCGGTGGGGAATTCCACCCCGCCCCGAAGAATTCAATTCGATTATTTGTCCTTTCCATAGTAGCATAGGATAAAAGAAGAAAACATCATTTCACCACCAGCGAAAGGAGAATTGTAAATGGCACATGCTGTAAAAGTGAAGGGCATTGGCGTTGACCCGGAAACCCGCTGCACCCATTACCATTCTGAAATCGACCGAATCGCCATTAAATTTTATTGCTGCCGGGAATATTATCCTTGCTTTGAATGCCACCAGGCTGTCGGCTGCGGCAATCCTCAAGTGTGGCCTAAAGAAGAGTTCAGCCAAAAAACGGTGCTTTGCGGCTCCTGTGGCTACGAGCTTACAACAGCACAATATTTGCAATGTGAATCAACGTGCCCAAATTGTTCAGCAGCATTTAATCCTGGCTGCAGCCTCCATAAACATCTTTATTTCGAATAGAAGAAAAGCACAAGGCATTTTACGCCTTGTGCTGTTTTTCAATTCTCATACTCATTACAATCTGTTCCCCGCTCGTACGCATGAAACGCCTGCCCGTATCTTCGAACCCGGCTTTTTCAAAAAGTCTCTTCGCCGGTTTATTCCTTGCATTCACTCCCAGAACGACTTCATTAAAATCAGGAAATTCAATACGAATAAAATCCTGCAGAGCGTATATCGAACCTGTTGCAATCCCGCGCCCCTGGAATTTTGGATTTACAGAAAAACCTCTCAATAATAAAGCGTCGGGATTATTGGAATATTTTTTCCTGTCTTCTGATTCATCCAATTCGAGAAAACCCGCGGCTTCGTCTCTCGCATGAATAATGACAAGATGCTTCAGCGGATTCTCCACATCGCGCTTAATGATATCCTGCGGCATTCCAGAAAACTCCAATTGTTCTGTAGGAAGCTCATATTCAACAGAGATTTTCGGATTGTACAAGCTGAGGGAAACTTCCTTTTTCTTGATCATGATTTCTCCCCTTCTCTGTAGCATTGTGAATTGATGAAGTTACTCAGTTTTCTCCAATGTAACCGACACTATTTCCGGCAAGTTCAGAATACGCAAAGGAAAACCGCTGTTACCCAGACCGCGGCTCAAGACGAGCTGCGTCTCCCTGTTTTCAAAGATCCCCTCAGTCATTCGCGGGAACCAGCCTTGTCCAGGTGCAAATAAACCGCCCAGACCGGGGATCCTCACTTGCCCACCATGTGCGTGCCCGGAAAAAACAACATCAATTTCATTGTCCGCATATACAGCAATCTGTTCGGGGCGATGCGCAAGAAGCAAAGTGAAATCATCCGTCAGCGAAGCGGTGGCGATTGCATCTCTTGTGTATTCTTCATCACGGTAATACATATCCATCAAAGGATCATGGATGCCGGCAATCTGGAGAACTTCACCGTCCACTTCCCATTCCACTGCTTCATTTTCCAGATAAATGACACCACGCTCAACAAGAGCGGCCTTAATGTCCTCGAGTTTATTGACCGCCACTTCGTGGTTGCCGGTGACAAAATAGACGTCACTCATTTCAACTAACGCATCCACCAGTATAAGAGCAGTATCCAAATCGTACCTTTCACTGTCAATCAGGTCCCCGGTGATGAATATGGCGTCCGGCTCCGCTTTCTCCACTTTCTCAATCAATGATTTCTGATTGTTTCCGAACATTGCGTTATGCAAATCCGAAACTTGCACAATTTTTTTGCCATCAAAAGCCTCGGGCAGTTTTTCTGAAGAAATGGTATATTCTGTAGTCTGAATCCAGTTATTGCTCCCCCATATAAAAAGCCAGATCAAAGCTGCCGTAATTAAAAGCACAATTAATTTTTTCATTTTATCAACCTACTATTCTATTTGAATCAAATCTATCGGCGTTATGATGCCTGTCAGCGTTTCATCTTTTCTGCCATTTCGTGTGATCAGCAGCGCTTCCAGCTTATGCCCTGATAAAACCGAGTTCTTGAATATTTCCTCAGCTTCATATACTGGTGTATTTGACGCGATAAACCGGTAAGTGTTCCCGTTTCTCTCATATTTCAACATGTCATCCATCGTAGTTATTTCCCGGGAAATAGTTTCCTCTTCAACTGTAGCCGCGAGCCAGCGCATTATGCCGCTTGCTGTCAGCAGACCCATGAATTCCTCTTTATCATATATAGGAATGTGTTTGAATTTCTTATCTCTCACCTTACGTAATACTTCGCTCAAAGTGTCATTTGATTGGAAAGTATGAACTTCCCTGGCAAAGCTGGTTCCTACTGTGACCGGCTGCGACAACAGCTTTTCAATATGCTCGATCAATTCCACGATTTCTGTATGCGGCTCGGCGATAACATATTCAACCTCTGTCCGGTGATGGACAATCGCATTCCGCAAATCTCCAAATTCACGCAGTTCATCTTCATATTTCCTTATTGCCGCGTGTTCTTTCTTCGAAAGTTCAATCGCTTTAAAAAAGTTGATGTGGCCGTTTTGGTCGACCATGCCTTTCATAATCTTCTCGATTTTATTGAATGCAATTAAGAACCGTTCGGAATTCTGCTTATCCATTCTAATCCCCGCTTCCCCATACTGCTACTTCAATTTTCAAACGATCCGGATCTTCCATGAATACGGCATAAGTTTCGGCGCCACCGGCATATGGGTGGCGATCCTGATAGAGGATGCTTATACCTGATTGTCGCATTTTTGCTGTAATTGCGTCCACTTCCAAGGATGATGGTGCGTGAAAGGCTATATGATTCAGCCCGGCAGCTTTCCTGTGGTAACCGGCTTCAAGATATTCGGGCGGGGTTTGGACAAAGACGATATACTCTTTGTCCTTGCGGTAGCTGAAACCCTCACTCCAGTCCTGGAATTGATGATATCCAAGCAAAGGCAGTAAACTGTCATAAAATTTCCTGGTAAGCTTAAGGTTCGAAACATTCAGTTCGATATGGTGAATCAAAGCCTCTCTCCTCCAATCATGTCTGTAAACAGAAATATGCCGCAGCCCAATTACATACAGAGCCACGGCACTTCCATTAAACTTTTGTAGATGCCGCTTTTCTGGACGAAATGTAAATCCCAAGTACAAGAAGCAGGGCGATTAACAGTACAGTCGTTCCTGCTGTCCACCAGAAGTCAGCCAGGTCCGGACCATTTTCAAACCAGGCCGCAGCATATGCAGAAAGCTTCAACGGAGAAACCGGCCAGTAAGCTCCCAGCAAACCATCCACCAACTGGCTGATGACGATAACACCAAGCGAAACTGCCGCGGCGAGACCCGCATTCGGCATTAACGCACTGGCGACAAGAACGACCGTGACTACGAGAAGAATCCAAAGGCTATAAGTAAAGCCGAATCGGACAAGATCCATAAGGCCGATACTGCCAAACAGCAGGTATGTATAATAATAGCCTGCCAAAAATCCAAGCCAGACACTCAGCAGCGCAATAATAGACGCCATCATCCATTTACTCATAAAATATGCCTTGAACGATAAAGGGCGGGCGTATAATAGAGTCGCAGTTCCGCTCTTCCGTTCGCCGGCTATGGCCCCCATATACGCAAGCACTAAAACGAGAAGTCCCAGGAGCTGATACTGCCCCATGATGGCAACCATCACCTGCTCGGGTTCAGGCACCGGAAATTCCATTACGGTGCTTTCCGGCAAATTCCCCACCGAATCCAGGATTTGAGGCAAATAATAATTAGTGACGGGTTCAGTGATCCCTAAAAGGACGAACACTGCCGGAATCCAGAATAATTTATAATTCCTCAGGTTTTCACGCCATTCTTTTTTCAGCAACACACCAAATTGATTCATCTCTTACCCGCCACCTTCAGGAATATTTCTTCCAGCGAAGCGCTCTGCCTGTCGATTCCCGCGATTCCGCTTTCCTCATTTGCCAAGACTGCAAGGACCTGTCGCATCGTGGGGCCTTCATCAGTTAAAGGAAGTGCAATAACATGCCTGTCTCTGATCATCGGCCATAACTTGCGGCTCTCAAACTGCATGGCGGCCTGTTCCGTTTCAAAACGAAGACGGATTCTCGGTTCAGCGTAACGTTTCTTCACTTCTGACAAGGATCCCTGCTCGACGAGTTTTCCTTCTTTCAGAAATAATAATTGGTCTGTCATTTCTTCCGCATCATTCAAAATATGTGTGGAGTAAAGAATGGTCGTATCATGCTGCAGCGATTTCAATAAATCCATAATTTCGCGTCGGCCCGTGGGATCCAACGCTGACACCGGTTCATCCAGCAATAGTAATTTCGGCTGGTGCACAATTGCCTGGGCCAATCCCAGCCGTTGCCGCATTCCACCTGAAAAGGTTCCGGTCTTTTTATTGACAGCTGAACCAAGTCCGACAAAATCCAATGTCCTCATCGATTGCTGCCGCACTTTTTTCCCGTCTACACCGCTGATCTGCGCCGCCATTTCAGTAAATTCCAACGCGCTTAACCAAGGGAAAAATTGTGGATACTGCGGCAAGAAGCCGACCCCCGATTTAAAATCCCGTTGAATCGAACCTTCCGATTCCTTCAATAGCCCCGCGATCATCGACAGCGTCGTCGTTTTTCCGGAACCATTCGGCCCAATCAATGCAGTAGCGGTTCTTTCTTCGAGCGCAAAAGAAACGCGGTCCACCGCCAAATTACCGTTATAGGATTTTGTCAGTCCTTTCACTTCCAACAAACTCAATAGTTCCGCCTCCCAACCACAAAGTATAAAATAGGACCGATGATGTTCACCACTACAATGATTACTCCCCACATCCATTTGGGTCCGTTCGTATAAGGAATCTTTATCAAGTCAATCAAAGCGAAGATCATTAATCCCAATTGAATGAGCAGTACCGGCAATAATAGCAGTAAAAGCTTGGATTCTTCCATTTTCGCAACCCCTTTTTTTGGCTGTTTACAAATTGTTCCTTGATACTAATATAGAACAAAGCTTACCTTATAGCCATATGTGCTTTAGATTTGCACTGCATATAAGCACATAAAAAATAGCCTGCAGCAAAAAGCCGCAGACTGTTTTAGCCATTTCACCATTTAATGGTCTCCAATTTATTGAGCAGGACTTCCCTATCCTCTACGTCAATATTCCATAAGGCTATTTCGTTCTTAAGCAAACGTAATTTCCCATACCCTTTGACGAATCCGTTCAGCCTCGCCGCAAAAGTCGAATCGATGAGCAGTTCCGGTTTCGGGAACAGATCTTGTAATTGCTGCAGCGTATTCGGATATCGCTTCAAATAGTATTTTTGATGCCGCTCATCCGCCATTGTGAAATTCTCGTATTCTGCAATTTCCGTTTCAATCGCTTCACCGAGATTTCGCTCCATTTCCTTCCGGACTTTCTTTATCGCTTCTTTTTGCTGTCCACTCCGGTAGCGAAGCATTGATATATACTGGCGTCCTTTATAGTTTCCGCGGTTCGGGTAATGATTTTGCCAAAACTTCCTCAGAATTTCCTCATAGCTGATTATAGTGGGATCAAAATCAATCTCCACTGTTTCAGTGTGATCTCCCATATGACGATAGGTCGGCTTCGGAGAAGTGCCGCCCGCAAAGCCTACACGTGTTCTCAATACACCTTGCATGCTGCCGAACATCGCTTCCGGCCCCCAGAAACACCCCATGCCGAATGTTGCGGTCTCAACCGTTTCAGCTTGCGGATTATATTTTTTGATCATGTCTTCGACAGTCTGATAACCTTGGAACATATTCACCACTCCTTGTTTATTTTATTCACCAAATACCACAACTTAAGCGGGCGATTTGAAAAGCGGCCAAATACAATGAATTGCAAAGGGACATCACACGACAAGACTTGAAGCATCCAATAAAATAGAGTTAATAAATTTTTTCATGACAGGCTGCTGCTTCAAAAAAAGAAAGCGGGTGTTGAAAATGAAAAATAAGGAGAAGGACATCAGAGCTTATTTCAATAAGCTCGACAGAAGTTTTTTCATGGACAGATTCAAGGAAATGGCTTCCTTCGATGAAGCAATCCCAATCGGGCACGAACAAACTATATCCCAGCCTTCCCTCGTCCTCGAAATGACTCTTGCCCTTGAGCCCGAAACCGATTCCAGAGTGCTGGAGATAGGAACAGGTTCAGGATTTCAAACTGCTTTATTGGCTGAGTTCGCCTCACAAGTCTACACGGTCGAACGGATTGAAGAACTGTATCATCGCGCAAAAGAGCGGCTTGATGAATCAGGTTTTAGTAATATCTCCTTTAAACTTGATGACGGCAGTATGGGATGGGAAGAAAATGCCCCTTATGACCGGATAATGGTGACCGCTGCGGCATCGGCAATCCCTGAAGAGCTGCTGAACCAATTGGCTTTCGGCGGTAAAATGATCATTCCGGTCGGTTCTTCCTTCAGTCAGGAATTAAAGCTGATTGAAAAAGACAAAAATGGCAAAATCCAATCCACCGTATTGAACCACGTCCGCTTTGTGCCGTTGAAGGGGAAGTATGAGTAGCCACGAAAAGCGGAAACGGCCGCTCAGCTCCGACAAGCGTAAGACGATTTGGCGAAGCGGCGTGTTTTCAGCCGCACAGCCAAAGTGGCTTACGACTCGAGGAGTTGGCCGTTGGAGTCTGGACAATAAGAAAAGCGACGGCACCCGTTTAGCTCTGACAAGCATAAGACGAATCTGCGTAGTGGCTTTAGCCACGCAGCTGATTTGGCTTATGACTCGAAGAGCTGGGTCGCCGGAGTCTGGACACAGAAAAGCGGAAACGGCCGCTCAGCTCCGACAAGCATAAAACAGATTAGCTCCGACAAGCTAAAAAGGATAAATAACAAAAGCTGTGCTCCGTCCATCTTTCACAGGGACTGGAGCACAGCTTCTTCTTTTCCGATCAATGGAACCTGTATTAATTCGCGCTTTTTTTCTTTCGTTGATTTTCCTTTTTTGTCTGAAGCACCAGAAATAATCCGGTCAGTAAAAAAAGTCCGCCGCTTGCATTCCAGGCAATGTCATAAGGCAGGACATCCATGCCATAGCGGACTTGGTGGAAACCGAACACCTTATGGATGACAAAACCATCGAACAGCAAGTAAAGCCCTGAGCCCATCAGCGCAGAACCCACCCACCTTTTCGGCCAGACAGCATTTCTCCGGCGTAAACTGGAAAGCAGGAAAAGTCCAGTTACTGTCGCAATCCAAGCGAATAAATTCACCAAACCATCCGAAAAAACACCTGTCTTTTCATCGGCAAGATCATAAAAATGATTCCACTGCAGTAACTGATTAAATACAGTCCCGATGAAAAATGACATCATTCCGATTCCAAAGAGGAGTCCTGACCAAAAATTGCGGGGAGCGAATACTTCACGGTTTCTTAAATTCCCATAAGAAACCACTCGATCCGAATTGTTTTCCATTCCATCCCCCTCCCAGAATTTGAATTTCGAGAGACAGAACAGAACGGCTGCTGCAATTACATATTGAAAGTAGAACCATAAAACAAAAACTGAGGATAAATTCCATTATCCATTTTACTCAGGTTCTATTAAGCCTCTTAGGATAAAATACCCTCTATAGTCCTTTTCAAACAAATAAATACCAATTATGAAAGTTAATTACCATTTACATAACAAGTTGAGGTTTATGGCAATGCGTACAAAATTCAAATCCTTCTGCCGACTCCAATTCCAGTACATAATCTCTTGCCGCAGTAAATTCCCTCTTATCAACAGGTGTATCCAGAAAGCCGCATTCATCACCCGCAAACCTTTGGTCATGTATCTTCTTATTTTTATGGTCTACAAAATAAGTAATAGTGAACGCCCCCTTCTTTCCCTCAAATAGAAAAGGCCGAAAAGAACCCATTATAGGGGCTCTTTCCGGCTCTGTTTCCAGCTCTATTGTCTGAAACATTTTACCAATGAATGTATGTGTTTTGTTAGTCCAGGGCTGCGCCCTGATGAATTATGGATAAAATATTAAATGGAAATGCTAGTTGTTTTCCAAGTAGTTTCACCTTACTATAGATAACTCTATGCGTAAAGGAAAGAGAGCTTTCACGCGATATGAAACCCTTCGATTTGTATTCGCTGAATAATCTGTTCTTCGGAAATTTGATTTTCGTCGAAAGTGATTTTCACTTCTCCATCCTCAACATCGATCAAAGCTCTTTCGACTTCGGGAACATCCGCTAAAATCCCTTCCAGTGATTGTATCGGTTTTTCTGCTGTCGCTTCTTTAATGTAGATAGTCATTGTCTGCATCGAATCATCCTTCCATAACAGAATTATTTATAACCTCTTATCTTCGAGTTTTTTCAAATCATTTCGATGTCCCATTACCACTAGAATATCTTCCATTGAAATAACGTCATCTGGATGGGGAGCGATATTAACATCTTGCCCTCTCTTGATAGCGAGAGTAATACAATTGAATTTTGTCCGAATGTCCAGCTGCATCAGCGTTTTGCCGGCAATTTTCTCTGTCGCCGCCAACTCCACGATACTATAGTCATCCGAAAGATCGATATAATCGACGATCTTTTCCGAATCGACATGGTGAGCGACGCGGACGCCCATTTCATATTCCGGCTGGATAACACGGTCGGCACCGACCTTTTCAAGAATTTTTTTATGCTGAAGATCGCGGGCTTTCACCCATATTCTTTCCAATCCAATTTCCTTCAGCATCAGTGTACACAAAACACTTGCCTGCAGATCGTCCCCAATGGCTACAATAGCCTGGTCAAAATTCCTGACTCCTAAAGCTTTCAGCTGGGACTTATCCGTCGCGTCGGCAACAGATGCCTGCGAAGCATATTCAGCCATGCTCTCAACTTTATCAGGATCCATATCCAATGCCATCACTTCATGGCCGAGTTTATATAATTCCCGGCACACACTGCTGCCAAACCTTCCCAATCCAACAACTACTATTTGCTTTTTTTTCACTGTCTCTCCTCATTTCCAATAAAAACTAAAATTCCATTTTCAGTTTGCCGTCTTCCAGAATCAGCTTAGCGCTGAACTTTTTGCCGTTTTTTGATACGAAGCCTTTCATTACAGGCGTCTTGCCTTTTGTGCATAAGTATTCAATCGTTTTTGCTGTCAGCCTTTTCTTCAGGAATGTTGCCGGAAATGACTGCTTGCAGCCATTGGCGTATTCTGTACAGCTGAAAAATCCTCTACTGGAGACGATGCTTCCTTTTTTGCAGCGTGGACATAGAGCGATCGCATCTTTGCTGTTGACCATTTCCACACGGTCCGGCAAGCCGTTCGTCTGAAGCTGAGACGGAACGTCTGTCAGCAGCTTTTCAATAAACTTTCCGATTGTAGCCAGAAATACTTCCGGTGACCCCTCTCCGCGTCCGATCTTTTTCAGATAACTTTCCCATTTAGCAGTCATGGAAGGGCTCGATAATAAATTCCCTTCAATGGCCTGACATAAAATCCGTCCCTTTTCAGTAACAGAAACAATGTTTTTCTTTATTTGGATGTATTCATGCCGTTTAATAGTTTCAATAATACTGCTGCGGGTCGCCTCTGTACCCAGACCTTCCACTTCTTTCAGTATTTCACTGTCTTCGGCGTCTTCAGCGAATTTACCGCAAGTCTTCATCATCGCGATCAATTGCCCTTCTGTATATGGCTTCGGAGGTGTCGTCATGCCTTCTTTTACGGCAACTTTGGCCGCCACTTTCTCCTGTTCGCGAAGTTCGGGCAGCGCTGGGTCTGATTTACTGTCCTTCGCAGCAGTAAACAGTTCCTTCCAGCCTTTATCAATTTCCGTTTTTCCTGTTGTGAAAAAATGCAGGCCTTTGACATCGGTTGTCACTTTCGTCTCCGCATAGCGGTAATCCCTATGGAACATCGCAAGCGTTGTCCGCAGCACTTCTTCATATAAATTCCGTTCGTCCCGGGCCAGCCCTTCCAGCTTTCTCGCGGTCGGTATGCTTTTTGTCGGGATAATGGCATAATGCTCCTGCACTTTTGCGTTATCCACGAAACGTTTTTTGGGGGCCCTTGACGCAACCGGAAATTCTGCGCCAATCAATTTCTGGTAGGTTTCCACCTGCTTCGCCAAATAACTGAATTCCGCGTTCGTAATATGCTGGGTGTCTGTCCGCGGATAGCTCACCAGCTTCTTTTCATACAGAGTCTGCATCACGGAAAGCACTTTCGCCGGACTGTATTTCCACTTTCTGTTTGCTGCGGCTTGAAGCGTCGACAATGAATGCAGCTGCGGTGCCGGCTGTCGTTTTTCAGCAGTCTTGACCTGCAGCACTGTCCCTTCTTCTTTCGGATCAATGGCGTGTTTTTCGAGAAGATCTTCCGCTTCCTGCCGAACTTTCGCTTTAATCTTCGCCTTGCCTTTGTATTTCCCTTTTTCCGCCTGGAAGTCACCTTCGACTTCATAAAAAGGTTCCGGCACAAATGCCTCGATTTCTTTCTCGCGCTGATAAATCAGATAGACCGTCGGCGTCTGTACCCTGCCGATAGCGAATACTTCGCGGATCCCTTTTTCCTGAAGCAGCAGCGAGTATAAACGAGAGCCGTTCATCCCGACCAGCCAGTCGCTGATTTGCCGTGCCCTCGCTTCCTGGTACAGCAGCAGATCCTGTTTATTATCACGGAGCTCCTGAAATCCTTTTCTCACTTCATCCGCTTCGAGTGAATTGATCCACAGACGTTTGATGTTTTTTCCTTTTGCGCCTGTATGATAATAGATGCTGTAGAAAATATTCGATCCTTCCCTGTCTACATCGCATGCGTTAATGACCGTATCGGTCTGCTGAATCAATTTCTTGATGATATTGAATTGCTGGTATTTGCCGCGCGCCACTTGGAATTGATAATCCCCCGGCAATATAGGAAGGGCAGCGAGCGACCACTTCCCCCATTTCGGATCGTACGCTTTCGGCTCCTTCAACTCCACCAGATGGCCAATTCCCCAAGTGATATAAGCGCCTTCCGGAAATATGGCGTCCGGCATGATTTCCAAAAAACCTTCCCTTTTAGCTGTTTTGAAGGCTTCCGCATAAGCTTTGGCCTGGCTCGGCTTTTCAGCCACTATCACTGGTTTCATCAATTTCTTCCTTCCATAAACTTTCTTTTCCTTTATTGTACCCTGCCGGTCAATATTTCATAACCAATAGACATCAGGCGAATGTGTAGATTACAGCTGGAAGCGGTATAATAATAAAAAAGAGGAGGCATTGCCATGACTGGAAAATCCGCATTGATCGCAGGAGCCACCGGACTTACCGGCAGTAAGCTGGTGGAGGTCCTGCTGGATCGTCCTGAATATGATAGAGTAACCGTTCTTGTCCGCCGCCCATTGGAGCTTGAACATCCGAAACTGGAACAAATCCAGGTCGATTATTATAGACTCGTAGATTATAAAAAGCACTTTCAAGTGGACGATGTATTTTGCTGTCTGGGTACCACTATTAAAAAGGCAGGTTCACAAAAAGCGTTTCGAAGAGTCGATTACGATTATCCTGTGGCACTTGCGGAGCTGGCGAAATCAGCCGGCACAAAAAAATTCCTCGTCATTTCCGCAATGGGTGCAGACTCACGCTCTAATATTTTCTATAACCGGGTCAAAGGCCAAATGGAAGACAGCCTGAAGAAATTGGATTTGTCCGCGCTGCATATTTTCCGCCCGTCTCTTTTACTTGGTGACCGGAAAGAATTCAGGCTCGGCGAAAAAGCCGCCAGTCTGGTCTCTCCTTTCATCAGCCCTATTCTGCGCGGCGGCATGAAAAAATACAAGCCGATACAGGCGGAGCAAGTTGCACAGGCAATGTATGCTGCAGCGCAGAGTGAAAGTGGCGGCGTCCATATACATCCATCTGATGAAATTGTCGAACTGGCTGGACAATAATCTTTCAACACAAAAGCGGAGCCGGCAATCGGCTCCGCTTTCTTTACGGCCATTCTGTTGTAAATAAATTATTCTGTACGGCGGGTAGTTTGAGTCGCCAGCGTATCCCAGAATGAAATATCCGCATTTTCAATCGAACCGTCAGCAATTGCACGGACAGCCGCATCAAGTGTGGTAATTGTTTGCTTGATCAAATAGCCATTGCTCTTTTGCCCAAGAACATATGGCTCGTATTCATGGTCAGACATGCCGCGCATTTCAAACAACAGCGTCGATATGCCGTATTCCACTGCAATGCCGTTTCGGCTGATCGTTTCCGCGTTGCCGCCATTGTATTTGCCGAGATGTCCCCAGCCCGTCGAATCCACCGCGTCAAAAACGACTGCGCCAAGCTGTTTGGATTTCAGCAGTACATCTTCATCGACGTTCGGGGTAGTCGGATACAGGATCGATCCGGACACCAATTCGCCATCGCGTTCACTTTGCGTGCCTTGGTGATGCAAATCGATCATATAATCGATGTCGTACTTCTGCATAACGTTAAAGTGAAGTGCCTGAGTTTCCGGCTGGATTTTATTGACGTGGTCACGGTTCAAATCCACCTCATTCGCGTTGTAGCGGGTCAGGTTCCGGTCGCCTTTAGCTACATAATCTTCAAGTGAAAAATTCACATCACCCATTGCACCGTCAGCGTTCAGCATCGGTACAATCAGCACGTTGACGCCATCCGTCACACCTTTCATCTTGCCTGTACCCATGTGTTTGACGAATTCGAGGGCGCCTTCAGTAGTCAACTGTTCATTGCCGTGCTGCTGCGTCAGAAACAGGATTGTCGGATTTTCCGGATTTGTCATATATTTAACTAGATAGAGGTCACGGCCTTTTACACTTTGCCCAATGACTTCCAATTCCATATTTGCCTGCTTTGCGTCCTGCTCTTTTAGGAAATCTGCCATTTCATCAGAAGTGGTCAAAATTGAAGTGTTGATTGTTTCATTGCCGCCGTATCCTGGACCTTCACCTACTGCGAGTGCTGTCGGCAAAGCCAGTGGCGATGCGCTGAAAACCAATGCGCCTGCAATAGAAAGACTTAACATGCTTTTCTTCATTTCCATCTTCTTCGTCAAATGATCGGCTCCTTTTGTGTTTGATTTTTCACCTTAACTCCAAGCGATAATTTCTCTTCCTATACTTGAGCGTCCTCCTTCTCCCTTAAGCGTTTCGTTACCCTAAATAGATTCCTTAAGTCTTTCGGGAATTCCTTTCTTACTTTTAAAAAGAGGTAAATTGTTCCATAAATAAATAATATTAAGAGATATTGTACCTATTTCAACATGATCCATTTTTCATCCATGCAGCAATAAAAGAAGCCACCAGCTCTTTTCACTGGTGGCTTGCATCCTTTATTCGGCTGCGGAAATATCCGCTTCCAGTTCGACTTCCACATTGCCTTTGATGGCGCGTGTGATCATGCAGGAACTTTCCGCTTTCTCGGCAAGCTTCCCTGCCATCGAGAAATCTTTTTCAGAAGCGTCCTTTTTCAACACCAGCTTCGGCCGGTGAATGATTTTTTTATACGTGATGACGCCGTTGGTGACATCCACAACCCCTTCCGATTCCATCGTCAACGCTTCTTTTCCGATTTTACTGCGCTCAAGCATCGCAGCAAGCGTGATAATATAACAAGTCGCCGCAGCACCGAGCAGCATTTCATCCGGGTTTGTCCCGGTTCCCGGGCCATCCATTTCGGGTGGAATCGATATCTCCGTCTTCAAATTGCCCGTTTCAATTGTTCCTACATCATTGCGCAGACCTGGCCAATCCGCTTTTACATGAAAACTGTGAACAGCCATCCAATCTCCTCCATTAAACTCGTTTACCATCTGTTTCCGCCTTTCATTGCGCAGCTCCGCAATGAAATCGGCAATTTCCAGTGTGGACAGATATGGTTAAACTCTATAAGATTTGGGATAGATGCGCAATTATTTAGAAAATGAGGGAATGCATAATGGAATTTTCAAAGCGTTTGCAGCAATTACCGGAACAATTCTTTTCTTCACTGGCTGCACAGACAGCAAAAGCTTTGGCTGAAGGACGCGACGTCATCAACCTGGGCCAGGGAAATCCTGATCAGCCTACGCCTGCACATATCATCAAAGCCATGCAGGAAGCTGTCGCTGATCCGAAAAACCATAAATATTCACCGTTCCGGGGGATAAAGGAGATGCGTCAAGCCGCTGCTGATTTCTATAAACGCGAGTATGATGTCGATATCGATCCTGACCTTGAAGTTGCCTTGCTGGCCGGTACGAAAATCGGACTTGTAGAGCTGCCGCTCGCATTCCTGGATCCAGGCGAATCACTCCTCCTGCCTGATCCGGGCTACCCGGATTACATGTCCGGCGCCCCTTTGGCAGGAATCGATATGGATCTGATGACGTTAAAATCTGAAAACGGCTATCTGCCTGATTACAGCGAATTGGAACAAAAAACGCTCGACCGGGCTTCGATGATGTACCTGAATTATCCTAATAACCCGACCGGCGCAGTCGCTACCAAAGAATTTTTCGACGACACCGTTCAATTTGCGAAAACCAACGGCATTGCTGTCGTTCATGATTTCGCATACGGCGCCATCGGTTATGAAGGTGTGAAACCGCCAAGCTTCCTGCAGTCTGAAGGAGCCAAGGAAATTGGAATCGAGATGTACACCTTATCAAAAACTTATAATATGGCAGGATGGCGGATCGGTTTCGCTGTCGGCAACTCACAAATGATTGAAGCGTTGAACTTGATACAGGATCATCTATTCGCGGGATTGTCGCCTGCCTTGCAGCATGCTGCAGCCGAAGCGTTGACCGGAGATCAGTCCTGCGTTACAGAACTTGTTGAAACTTACGAAAAACGCCGGCAGGTGCTGATTGAGGAATGTGCCCGCATCGGCTGGGAAATCGAAGCGCCGAAAGGCTCTTTCTTTGCCTGGCTGCCGGTGCCTAAAGGATTCACAAGCATTGAATTCGTCAATCACCTGCTGAAGCATGCAGATATTTCCGTTGCGGCGGGAAGCGGATTCGGCGGAAGCGGCGAAGGGTTTGTGCGTGTCGGCCTGCTGGTGGATGAAGAGCGAATTGCGGAAGCGATCCGCCGTATAGAAAAATTAGAATTATTTTAAGTGGAACATCTAAAAAACAGCACCTGGCAAGCAGCTAAAAGCCGCTAGCCAGGTGCTGTTCTGTTTCACTTCCGCGCTGCCGAAATAGGTTGATATTAATCCATCTTCAAAACAGGTTTAATGACCGAGCCATTCTCTGATTCTTCAAACGCTTTATTTATTTCATCAAATTCATAGAATTTCACCATGCGATCAAATGGAAATTGCCCTTGTTTGTAGTAGGAAATCATTTCCGGTATAAACGTTTGCGGAGTTGCATCGCCCTGACTGGTTCCGACAATGCTGGCCCCTCTTAACGCAAGGATTTCCAAAGGGATTGAAAGATGAGAATCTGTGACGACCGTAGCCAGTTTACCGAAAGAATCCAGTGCTTCGATTGCTTGTGCGACCACCATATCCACGCCGGTCGTATCAAGTGCATGCTGCACTCCTCCGCCTGTGATTTCTTGAATCTTCTCAGCAATATTTACGTCTTTGCCGCTTTTTATAGAAGCTGTAGCGCCGAGCTCTTCAGCAAGTTCCAAGCGATTTTCATGGAGATCAGCAGCAATGATATTTTTGCAGCCGCCAATTTTAGCGGCCATGATGGCACTTAACCCAACAGCACCTACCCCATACACTGCGATGGAACTGCCAGCTTCGGGCTTCAGCACATTCAATACACTGCTGGCTCCTGTTTGCAGGCCGCAGCCCAGTGGTGCCGCTAATGCCAAGTCCATGTCGTCATCAATTTTCACCACATTCCGCTGGTTGACGAGCGAGTATGTGGCAAAAGAAGATTGCCCAAAGAATCTTGAAACCAATGTATTGGTGTCTTGGTCGATATGGCTGTTTAAATTCAATTCACCGTAATGCCTGCAATGGGCAGGATGTCCGGTCATACAATTATCGCAATGCCCGCAACTGGCAAATGAGACGACCACGTGATCTCCTTTTTGGAGATCAGTAACTTCAGTGCCTGTTTCCTCAATTATTCCTGCCCCTTCATGTCCAAGGACTGCAGGCGGGTCTACCATGCCTGTGTCTCTTCCCGAAACATCCGTATGGCAAATCCCGGATGCCTTCACTTTTATCAGAACATCTTTAGGACCCAATTCGGGCAGTTCAACATCACTGATTTCAAATGGCTTTCCCGTTTCCTGGGTGATTGCTGCCTGTATTTTCATAATGATACCCACTCCTTTTATGATATTCATCACAATATGCCATGGCAATTCATCGAAACTGCTAATTGAAGCAAAGGAACCAAGATTAAAGAATCGGATTCAACTTCTTCTCTTCCCCAATATAAAATATACAAACTTTTATAAGTTACTCTGGCATCAGCCAAACTTCCGATTGCTTTGGGAATGGAAAACTTCATAGAACTGCAAAAAGCGCTGCATAACCTGCAGCGCCTATACATATCCATTTCATCAACAGCTCAAGAAACTACTTCCCTCTTTATACCAAAATAAGCCTCTTCCAATAGAAAAGCCGCAATACGCTCAATGTCCGGATTGAATACGCGGTCTTCGTCGATCGGCCCGGCTACTTTCCGGATTGCCCCGAGGCGCTCTGCTGTTCTTGGCGACATTCTGTCCGCTCCGCGGTATTCGGCTGCCTGTGCCGCACAGAAGGCTTCGATCGCCAGTACACGGCGGGCATTTTCCGTAATGTCACGGGCATGGCGCGACCCGATCGTGCCCATGCTGACATGATCTTCCTGATTGGCGGAAGATGGGATCGAATCTACCGATGCGGGATGTGCCAAGGTTTTATTTTCCGACACAAGACTTGCCGCAGCATATTGCAGAATCATCGCTCCCGATTGCAGACCCGGTTCTGGACTGAGGAATGCAGGCAGTCCTTCGTTCAATGCCGGATTGACAAGACGCTCGATGCGCCGTTCAGAAATGTTCGCGAGTTCAGCGACCGCGACTTTCAGGAAGTCCATCGCAAAAGCGATCGGCTGCCCGTGGAAGTTGCCTCCTGAAATCACCACTTCGCCGTCTTCAAAAATCAGTGGATTATCCGTAGCTGCATTCATTTCAATCTCCAATTTCTCTTTTACATATGCCAGCGTCTGCCAGCTGGCACCGTGGACTTGCGGGATGCAGCGCAGTGAATAGGCGTCCTGGACGCGTTTTTCTCCCTGCACCGTTGAAAGGCGGCTGCCGTCCAGCCACCAGCGCATGCGCTCGGCGACTGCCATTTGTTCTTTATAGCCGCGCGCCTCGTGTACCGCCGGATGAAATGCATCCATGACACCGAACAGGGATTCAAAAGTCATCGCTGCAATCCATTCGCTTTGAAGCGCCAGCGTTTCCGCTTCGATGAATGTGACTGCTCCTTGCGCTGTCATCGTTTGGGTGCCATTGATCAGTGCAAGCCCTTCTTTCGCCTGCAGTTCCACAGGAGACAGACCTTTTTCCTGCCAAACTGATGAAGCGTCTGCCGGTTCGCCGTCTTTCCAGTATTCGCCTTCCCCGATCAGCACCAATGCCAGATGCGAAAGCGGCGCCAAATCACCGGAAGCTCCCAGTGAACCTTGCTGTGGAATGACCGGATGAATCTTTTCATTGACCATCATCGCCAGCCGTTCAGCGACAATCGGACGGATTCCAGAGAAACCTTTCAATAACGCATTCAAGCGCAGCACGACCATGGCGCGTGAAACCGCTTCCGAAAAAGGGCTGCCGATGCCACATGCATGTGAGCGGATCAAATGGAGCTGCAACGGGTTTACATCTTCTTCCGATATGCTCACATCGCTGAATTTCCCGAAACCGGTATTGATGCCGTAAACGGTCTTTTTCTCCGCTACAATCCGTTCAACCGCTGCCCGACTGTTACGGACGCGCTCCATTGCCTCTTCGTCCAATTTGATCTTCTCATTCTCAAACAGGATTCTGCGCAATTGTTCAATCGTTAAATCGTTCCCTGTTAATGTAATCATTCGTTTCCCATCCCTTCGAAAAAAGATGCGATAGCAGCCGCTATCGCATCTTGAGTTACCCTCAGTATAAATTTCAGCAAACCAAAGCTCAAGTATTAATTACCATATTTTAACAAGATACAGTGGTAACGTATCAGTGCGTTAAAGGATCAGATAAGCGATTGGCGTTACGAAAACCAAAGTCAAAATGACACGCTGTACCCAAATGACAACCAATTTGGGAATGGAAAGCGGAATATCCGTCGCTACGATACAAGGGACCAACGCTGAGAAAAAGATGATGGATGAAACCGAAACCACCGCAATGACGAATTTCACCAATAGAGCGGCTTCTGCCACGAATAACGCAGGCAGGAACATCTCTGCAATGCCGAGTGCGCTGGCTTTGGCAACAAGCATCGGTTCAGGCAATTGGAGCGCCCAGGTAAACGGATAGAAAAGATAGCCAATCCAGTCGAATACCGGAGTAAATTCAGCCAGCACCAGCCCTAAAAGGCCGATTGACAGGATTGTCGGCAAAATGGCCATTGTCATTAAAAAACCGTCTTTGAGATTTTGGACGACATTATCTGCGAGCCGCGGCGCTTGTCCAACTGTTTCTTTCGCTTCTTTCCAAGCGGCAGCGAAGCGATTACCTTCTGCTTTTTGTTCAGGCTGCGGAGTTGCATCCGGATGGTAATCGTCCTTTATTTTTGATAACGGCCAGATTCTGACGGTCACCATTGTTACCAGGAAGGTCACGGCTAGAGTAACCCAGAAATATGTCAGCCACATATCCATAATATCCAGCGTTGATGCGACAACAACCATGAAAGTGGCGGAAACAGTTGAGAAGCCGGTTGCAATGACGGCCGCTTCCTTCGCTGAATATTTCCCTTCTTTATAAACACGGTTTGTGATCAGCAACCCTAATGAATAGCTGCCGACAAACGATGCCGCTGCATCAATCGCAGAACGCCCCGGTGTCTTGAAGAGCGGACGCATGATCGGCTGCAGCAAAACACCGATGAATTCAAGCAGGCCGTAACCGACCAATAATGCCAGGAACACAGCACCAATCGGCACCAATAACCCAACCGGAATAACCAGTGTATTGAAAAGGAATGGCCCCATATCAGGGTCAAACAGCCAGGCGGGACCGATATTGAAAACGATCATCACGCCGACCAGCAAGCCGACCACTTTAAAGATGGAGAATACTTTATCAACACCGCTCTTTTTCCAGGTTCCTGATGCAAATGGATAAACCGCGCCTGCAGCAATTATCGCAAGTGCATAATAAGGCAGAACGCCACTGACATTAGCGCGCAGAAAAGTAACGATGTGATCCAGCATGATCGAGTTCTTTTCACCGATTGTCACAGGTACAAAAAACATGAACGCGCCGATAAAACTGTAAACGAAGAATTTCCACATCCCCGTATTACTTTTCACTTCCGGAAAATCGTTTTCTTTAACCCCTTTTGTGACCATTTTCCCCATCCCCTTTTATTGGATTAAGTAAGTTGAATCAATAATCTAATGTAGTCGATATTCCGCAAAACAGCTGCGCTTTCCTGGGGGCTCGAGCTGAAATCCACTCGGGCTAAACGCCCGAGTGGATTTCAGCACTTCGCTTGCTCCCCTGGGAGTCTTCGCTGTTTTGCTCCATATCTTCAGAGACTTCCCTCAGCGCCGGCGCGCCTCCGGACTGGTCGGAGCAATAAGACGAGTGTCCTTCTCGGCTTATTGCGGGAGACTTGTCCAAAGCGCCGAAGCGGTATATAAAAGCTATTTCAACTTGTAGAACTTCTCATCGCAACGCCTGTCATAAACTGCAGCCACGCATACACCCCTGTTTTGACTGTGGCTGCCACATGATCATCTTTCTGCGGATCCAGGCAGACAAAATCGATATGCCGCACTTTCTCCGTTTTTCCTATCTCCAATAAAGCTTCAAATAACTCTTCTGATTTCATTCCGCCCGGCGTCGAAGCAGGGACCCCCGGAGCCACACTGATGTCGAGCACATCCATGTCGATCGTGGCGTAGATGCGGTCCACATGGTCAAGAGCTTCCACTGCTTTGCGGATTGTTTCAGTTAAACCTGCCTTTCTCGCTTCCCGCATTGTCACCATCCTGATGCCGTTTTGATCCGCGTATTCAACCAGGTCTTTCGTATTGAAATAGCCGTGAAGACCGATATTCACAACATCTTCCCCTCGAACCGTTTCGCCATCGATCAGTTGGCGGATTGGCGTACCGTTCGCTGGCCCCAGTTCCTTGGGGTCGCGCACATCGAGATGCGTATCGAGCTGCAGAATACCGATGCGTTCACCGGAAAAGGCTTTTTTCACCCCTCTGACAGCGCAGGCCGTCGTCGAGTGGTCGCCGCCGATCATGCAGGTGAATTTGCTGTCGGCCAAACCTTCCACCGATTCTTCAATGCGCCGCTGCGATTCTTTGATGTTCGTCGTGTGCATGGCGACGTCACCCGCATCACGCACTGAAATTTTTGTCAGATCGATTCGTTCGTCCAGATTGTAGGCGGCAAAGCCTTTCCACATTTTACGGAAAGCTTCGGGATATTCCGAAGCCGCTGAAGCGGAGATGGACGAACGCGAGAGCGGCGCGCCGAAAAGGACGACATCCGCTTCCCCTTCCTGTTTCACCCAATGATGCACATGAGTCACTCTGTCCGCTGGCTGCCATGCCCATTCCGGTCTTTTCAAATAACTCATCCGACCACCTTCTCGCCATTTTTCCAAACCGATTCAACATGATTCACGCCGAATAAATACTGGAGTTCCTGATACGATTTCACTTTCCACAGAACAACATCCGCCTGTTTGCCGACTTCAATCGATCCGGCCCGGTTTTCACGCTTGATGGCACAGGCGGCATTATACGTCGCAGCCACCAAAGCTTCCGCAGGCGTCAGGCGCATCGAGATGCAGGCCAGGTTCATGACCAGCGGCATGGAGACGGTCGGCGATGACCCCGGATTGCAGTCAGTCGATATCGCAACCGCTACTCCCGAGTCGATCATTTTACGGCCCTGTGCCGCTTCCTCGCGGAGATAAAGGGCTGTTGCAGGAAGAAGGCAGGCGATTACGCCGGCATCCGCCATCGCCTTGATGCCTTCATCGGAAGCTTTCAATAGATGCTCCGCTGAAATGGCGCCGACTTTCGCAGCCAGTTCCGCTCCGCCGTAAGAGACGATTTCATCAGCGTGGATTTTTGGCGTCAGGCCGTACTTTTTGCCAGCTTCCAGAATGCGCTCAGACTGTTCCGGCGTATAGACATTCTTTTCGCAGAACACGTCGTTGAATTCTGCCAAGTCCGCAACTTCCGGCAGCATTGTTTCTATTAAATAATCGACGAACTCATCTTCTTTTCCTTTGTATTCGGACGGCACCGCATGCGCGCCCATGAACGTCGGCACCAGATCAATCGGGTGCTCCGCGTTCAATCGTTTCATGACCTTCAATTGCTTCAGCTCTGTTTCCAGGTTCATGCCGTAGCCGCTTTTGCCTTCAACCGTTGTCACGCCGTGTTCAAGGAACGAGTCCAGCCGCTTTATCGTCTGTTCCACCAATTCCTCTTCCGTCGCTTCACGGGTCATGCGCATCGTGGCGTGGATTCCGCCGCCGGCATTCATAATGTCCATATAGGAAACGCCCTGCAGCCGTTTTTCAAATTCGCCTTCGCGGCTTCCGCCATACGCGACATGTGTATGCGGATCCACTAGCCCCGGCGTCACCAATTGCCCTTTGGCATCGATGACTTCGGCTTCCGCTGAACGGTCAGCGTATTTCTCTTCCAATTGGGCTGTTGTGCCTACTGCCGCTATCTTTCCATCCTCAAGCCAGACACTGCCGTCTTCAATCAATCCAAGTTCGCTCATCGCTTCTTTAGATCTTGGGCCCTGCTGGCCTTTGATGGTTGCAAGCTGTGCATGTTTAATCCAAACCGCTTTAGTCATTTTTCTGGTTTCCACCTTTCATCATCGGAATGTTAACGCCTTTTTCACGCGCTGTTTTCTCGGCGATTTCGTAGCCGGCATCGACGTGGCGCGCGACACCCATTCCCGGATCTGTCGTCAATACTCTTTCCAGACGCGCTTCGGCATCTTTCGTGCCATCCGCAACTATGACCATACCGGAGTGTATGGAATAGCCCATGCCGACACCGCCGCCGTGATGAAGCGAAACCCATGTCGCGCCGCCGACCGCGTTGACCATGGCGTTAAGGATCGGCCAGTCAGCAACAACATCCGAGCCGTCTTTCATCGATTCGGTTTCGCGGTTCGGCGATGCCACGGAACCGGAATCCAAGTGGTCGCGCCCGATAACGATCGGAGCGCTCAACTCGCCGCTCGCCACCATATCGTTGATGATCTTTCCGAAGCGGGCGCGTTCGCCGTACCCGAGCCAGCAGATCCGCGCAGGCAATCCCTGAAACTGGATTTTTTCCTGCGCCATCTTGATCCAATTGCAAAGATGCGTGTTGTAGCTGAATTCACGTAAAATCACTTTATCCGTCTTGCGGATGTCTTCCGGATCGCCGGATAGCGCCACCCATCGGAATGGACCTTTGCCTTCACAGAATTGCGGACGGATATAAGCCGGTACAAATCCAGGGAAATCAAACGCATTTTCGACGCCTTCGTCTTTTGCGACCTGGCGGATATTATTGCCGTAATCAAATGTAATGGCGCCTTTTTCTTTCATTTCCAGCATTGAACGAACATGCTGCGCCATCGACGCTTTCGACAGCTTGACATATTCCGTTGGATTGGATTCCCGCAGAGCAGCTGCATCCTCCAAGGACATTTTCGACGGAATATAGCCGTTCAATGGATCATGCGCCGAAGTCTGATCCGTCAGGACATCCGGTGTAAAGCCCCTGTCGATCATTTCCGGCAGGACATCCGCAGCATTGCCCAATAAGCCGATGGATAACGCGCGCCCTTCCTGCTTCGCTTCTTCAGCCAAGCGGATCGCTTCGTCGAGTGAATCTGTTTTTACGTCTGTATAGCGTGTGGCGATGCGGCGATCGATGCGGGTCTCATCCACTTCAATGCCGATGCAGACACCGCCGGCCATCGTGACCGCCAACGGCTGTGCGCCGCCCATGCCGCCGAGTCCTGCAGTCAGCGTAATTGTCCCTTTCAGCGACTCGCCGAAATGCTGTTTCGCAAGTTCCGCAAACGTTTCATACGTCCCCTGCACGATGCCCTGCGAACCGATGTAGATCCAGCTACCGGCTGTCATCTGGCCATACATCATCAACCCTTTCTTATCGAGTTCATGGAACGTTTCCCAATTTGCGTAAGCCGGAACAATATTTGAGTTGGCAATCAACACTCGCGGCGCATTTTCATGCGTCTTGAAAATAGCGACCGGTTTGCCGGACTGCACCATCAGCGTTTCATCGTTCTCCAGTTCTTTCAATGAACGTACGATAGCGTCAAAACTTTCCCAGTTTCTCGCCGCTTTGCCGATACCACCGTAGACGACCAGATCTTCGGGCCGTTCCGCCACATCGGGATCCAGATTATTCATCAGCATGCGCAATGCCGCTTCCTGCTGCCACCCTTTTGTATTAAGCTTTGTGCCTGTATATTGAATCACTTTTTGTTCTGAAACCGTTTTCATTTCGACTTCCTCCTTTGTGTATATTTTCATTCTATATGAATTATTCAGTTAATTATTTATAATTTATTTCATTTATTTAGTTTTATTTACTTTAATTTTGAATAAAACAGTCGATTTTAGAATTATTTTTCAAATCACTTTATTTTCATGAATTTTAAACAAATTTTAAACGGCCTTCCGAAGAAGACCGTTCAATCCATCGTATGAAGTTCTCCCTGCCGATATTGGGAAGGAGTCAATTTTTCACGTTTCTTATAGACTGCACTGAAATAAGAAGCATTGCCGAAGCCGCTGAGCCGAGCCACTTCATCGAGTGGTATATCCGTCTCTTTCATAAGCCGGTTGGCTTCACGTATGCGGATCTGCATCAGCAGGTCGCTGAACTTCCGGCCGCTCTGCTTTTGGAATCTGCGGCTTAATGTGCTCTTATTCATGCGCAGCTGTTCAGCACAGGCCGATAAATTCCAATCCGGATTCCAGTAATTCGCTTCCATGAGCGCACGGATTTCTTCCGAAGCGGGTGATTCTCCGCTTTCCGCATGCTTCACTGCTGCGGACACCACATTCACAATAAAGTTCAATGTGGATTGCGCGATCTTATAGACGACGGGATCTTTGACGATCACTTCAAAAATTTCATGATAGCGCTGCTCCCATTGCTCATCCTGCAAATGGACGGACTTCATGTATCGGCGCGCCTGGGCAAGGACACTTGTCAGCCGAACGCGGATCATTTCCGGATCTGGATATGGACGCGAATAGGAAAGAAATTCATGCTGCATCCAGGCATGGATGGCCCGTGTGTCTTTCCTCTCCAGCATTTCAATCCATTCGCGCTGCTCAACCGGCGTCAAAAATGGGTCCAGCGGCTGCCAGCCAATCGGTTCATATTCAATGACAGTAATATCATAGCCTTCATAAAAGATCAGAGAAGTCATATCCCTTGTTCCCTGATAATAGTCTTTCAGCCGCAGCTGGCGGTTAGCGTTGACGAAAATCGACAGGTCCTCCCGGTTCTCCCGTTTCCAGGATTCATAGAACATCCGGCTTTCTTCGATGCAGGCCTGCTCATCATCCGTCAGAAACGCAGCTAAAACAAAATCGGAAAAAGCGAAGATTTCCGCCCCTTTATGAAAAGGATAATTTTTCAGCTGCTTGCTCAACAGCGGATAGCCCGCTTTATCCGGCAACACGAATGCAGCCAACGTCACAGCTGGGGTCAGAACTTCAGCATCAAAGAAATCTTCGTATCTGAGAAGCGTCTGTTTCAAGCTTCCTTCACTTGTTTTTTCATTGCGAAGCTGGAAGCGGATCTGCTGCAGCTGCTTTACGAGAAGCAGTGGATCGAATGGCCGAAACAGCAAATCGGCCGCTTTCCCTTTTAAAGCCCGGTAAGCCGTCATGAATGTGCGGTCGGATGACAAACCGACCCATGAAATATTGCGCTGGTTCAATTCCTTTTCCAGATCATCGGTCCACATATCCATATCAACCACCAGGCAGTCTGCCCGAGCATCCTTTGAAAATGAGACGGAGACCCCGTTCATATGCGACTCCATCACCCACTTCAATCCTTGGGCTTCCAGTTCGTTCTGAGAAATCACCGCAATTTCCATAAAGACTCCCCTTTCCTTCGACGCTATTTGACCGGTCCCAAATGGTCAACTGGTGACAGCCTGAACTTCACTTCCCCAAGGATATTATCGCCTTTGATAAAGCCGAGCATCCTGGAATCGACACTGTTCAGGCGATTATCGCCCATCACAAAGTAATAACCGGCAGGCACAGTCACTGCCGCAAAATCTTCCGTCAATTGACTGAATCCCAATTGTTCTGCCACTTTCCTGTTTTGCTCAAGATAAGGTTCGTCTGTCTCTATGCCATTAATATATAGATGGTCGTTGTTCATTTCCACCACGTCTCCCGGAATTCCAACTACACGCTTCAAATAATTTCTATCCTCAGCCACTTTGAACACAATCATATCGGAATGTTCGATTTCACTTATTTTCATCAGGATGATGCGGTCATTTTCCTCAAATGTCGGCATCATCGACTTGCCGTGCACTTCAACTGGTTCAAATATGTATTGCCGGGCGCCCAGAACGACCAATGAGGCTAAAATGATTACTTTCATCCAGGCAATCAACCGCTCAGAAGGTTCTTCGATCAATTCAGCTTCCTCCTTCAACGCCACTTTGTTTTCTCTCATCATACTATACTGCTGAACTGGGCGCATCCAGGGTTTTGCTATTCAAAGTGGCAGTTGCTACAATTAACTAAATAGTAAGAAAAGGAGTGATTTTCTGTGCATAAACTGTCCAACAATGATGTCATTTATTCTTTTTCAAGAAAAAACGCCCCCGTACTCCGTGTGAATTCGGGAGATACGGTCAGCATTGATACCTGCGATTGCTTCACCGACCAGATCCATTCGGCGGATCAGGAAGTGGCTGCGATCGACTGGAACCGGATCAATCCGGCAACTGGTCCTGTCTATGTGGAAGGAGCTTCCGCCGGCGATTTACTCAAAGTGACAATCGATGAACTTGAAATCGGTGATCAGGGCGTCATGGTCACAGGTCCGGATCTTGGTGTCATGGGCCACCGCCTTGAGGAGATGGAATCCAAAATCATTCCGATCAGGGACGGTAAAGCCATTTTCAATGAAAAATTGCATCTGCCATTGAACCCGATGATCGGTGTCATCGGTGTTGCCCCTGAAGGTGAACCGGTTTCCTGTGGGACGCCCGGTGCTCACGGCGGCAATATGGATACAAAGCACATCACCCAAGGCGCCACCCTCTACTTTCCCGTCTTTACCGAAGGTGCATTGTTTGCCCTTGGTGATTTCCATGCCGCCATGGGCGACGGCGAAGTCAGCGTTTCCGGCATTGAAGTGCCAGGACGCGCCACGGTGACCCTTGAAGTGGTGAAAGGCTTCCATTCCAAATTCCCAGTACTGATTAACAGCGAAGGGGTTTCACTTCTCGTCTCCGCAATGACGCTCGATGAAGCTGTAAAAGTCGCCACTGAAGAGATGATCGATCTATTATTGCCGTTCACGGATTTGAGCGTCAGCGAAATGACCATGCTCATGAGTGCGGCCGGCGAAGCGCAGATCAGCCAAGTCGTCGATCCACTGGTAACGGCGCGCTTCTTCGTTCCTCAGCACATTCTGGAAGCTTTAGAAATTAAGTTATTTTCATAGGTCTAAAAGACCAATCATTTGCGATTCCCCTACCAAAAGTGCGTCAGAATCGTCGGACTTTTGAGCGAAACCGCAATGTATGGTACACTCAAGAAAAAATGTAGGTGATTAGAATGGTAGGAAGAAATGATCCTTGCCCATGCGGCAGCGGAAAAAAATACAAGAAATGTCACGGAAAAGAACAAACTGTCTCGGTAAATGACTTGGTGAACGAAGAACTATTCAAAGTGCGCCAGTTGTTCTTTTCAGAAAACCCGAATCAGGAACAGCTTGCGGATTTCCGTGAATTGCAGCAGGAATGGCAGCCTCGCCTGATGAAAACAATGGCAGAAAATGATGCACAGGCATTTGTCATCGAGAATTTTCTGTTCATGAAAAAACCTGAACTTTGGCAGGAACACCTGGATAAGCAGATTGAACTTTCCCAGCGCCCTACCACTCAGGACGTCCTGAAAAACTGGAACGACGTAAAAGTCTTCGTCGGCCAATATGTAAAAGGCGATGAAAGCTCTGCTCAATTCAAAGATGCCTTTACCGGCCATATGTACACAATGGCTGACCAGCCACCGACAGATATGGAAGACGGACAAGGCTTGCTTGCAATCCTGTTGCCTGATTCACGCGTCGGTGAAGAAGGTGCTTTATTCCTTAATGGCTACTTGACGATTGTCGGCGAATTCGCTCCTTACTTTGAACAATTAAAAGCGGAGATGGCGAAAGAGAATGCAACTGACGGCGAACAATACGTTCGCGACAATTATTTGGCGGTTGTTGAAAGCATCGTCAAATACTCTACCGGAACTGTAGATGAAAGCATCGACCTTTCACCTGAACACCAGTCTGTCATGGACGAATTGCAAAAGCATGTCCAGGAAGCCGATTTTGACGCGGAAACGGTAGATAATGTGACCAGCATCATGAACAGCTACCTGGCAAGCCAGCAGCCAAGCGTCCAAAAACCGGAGGCACTTGTCGGCGGTTATTGGAGATTCCTGCAGGATCATGAGTTGATCAAGGGACCTATGCTTGCTCCTAAACAATTAAGCGAAAAGTTCGGCGTGGCTTCAAGCACCATCCTGAAGCGTTCAAAAGAATTCAGCTCATATTTTGATGAGCTATTGGCTAAAGCTAAATAAGCAGGTATAAAGCAAAGAGTCGACCGAAGAAATTTCGGCCGACTCTTTGCTTTTTTATTTTCTCCTCCGAAATCTGACCAATATATACGCAAGGATCCCAGTGACTGCAAGGAACAGATAGAGACGGATGAAGGCCGGTTCAAACCACAGTATATCTGTAAACGATATAAAGTAGTTAAGTATGGCTGCCAGCAGCATAAGGACTGCCAATCCAAAAATGACCAATCCCGTATAGCGGATGAACTTCAGAAACGTTTTCATCACAAGCGCTCCTTTTACTGAATTTCTTACTTCTTTACATACCCTCTTTGCGCAAACTAAGCTCCCTGAACAGAGCCTTATCTTTTTCAGGAACGGATTCACCCAAAACTGTTTGTTCAGAAGTTTATGGGGAAAAGATGGAATATGGGAAAACTTTGTGAATGACGGGGATAACTCAGCGTTTATTCCGAAAACATAAAGCGGAGTTATCAACATGTTGATAAGTTGGAAAAAGTGTATTTTTCCACAGAAAGGAGTCTGAAGAATGTTTGAAATAACCTGGAGCAGCTTTACTCGAATCGTGACCGTCGGTTTTCTGGCTTATAGCGGCTTGGTTTTTTTTCTTCGAATTTCAGGAAAACGGACACTGACTAAATTGAATGCATTCGATCTTGTTGTGACTGTGGCCCTCGGTTCCACTTTGGCTACCATATTGCTCAACAATAAAATCAGCCTTTTCGAAGGGCTGACTGCATTTGGTTTATTGATCGGCGGACAATACATCATGACATTTTTGGCGGTACGATCAAAGACTTTTAATAAGTTCATAAAATCCGAACCCAAATTATTGTATCTGAACGGCAACTTTTTGGAAGATGCGATGAAAAAAGAACGGATCAACAGAGTGGAAATTTTGCAGTCCATCCGCAACCAGGGCAAAGGCAGCCTTGAAGAAGTGCAGGCTGTAGTGCTTGAAACCGATGGCAGTATGTCCGTCATCCAAGGAGAGCCGGGCAATACGCTGGCCAATGTTAAATCTGATAAGAAGATATAAAAAAAGGTTCCGGCTGTTTTTTGCCGGAACCTTTTTCTGATAAGATACAGCTGCCGGGCCTTTCGGGATTAACGTGGCGTTTTCGCTCTCTGCTTGCGGTGTTCCCGGCGCGCTGGCGCCGTTTCGAAAAACAGCTTCTCGCCTTCTGATTCGGGGATGACAGCCGGAACTGGCGTTGGTTTGCCGTCATCGCCCATCGCCACCATGGTCAGGAAGGATTCAGTTGTAAGCCGTTCTTCCCCTGTCTGGAGATTTTTCGATTTCACCCTTACATAGACTTCCATGGAAGTGCGGCCCGTTGACGTGACATTCGCTTCAAGCTCAAGCACATCTCCTACGTGTGCCGAAGAAAGGAAGTCGACCGAATCGATGGAAGCTGTCACTACGACTTGCCGACGGGCATGTTTCATTGCCGTAATGCCTGCAATTTCATCGATATACGCCAGAACTTTCCCTCCAAAAATTGAATTCATGTGGTTCGTGTCTGGCGGAAGCACCAATTTCGTCTGGATTGTCCGTGATTCTTTCATTAGCCTTGCTTCCATAATTTTCACTCCTACTTTTTTAATCAATATATACTAATGCTATACGCAATATTTCAGGTCGGCAACTTTTAGCCGTATGATATATTGAACTTACAGGAGGTGCATTATGTCAGAATTAATGAGTATTTTAAATACACCTGAGTTCCAATCGAAAGATTCATTGAAAACACAACTTAAAGAACTCGGCATCCAAGAATGTGATCAGCTTATGGTCCACTCTTCGCTGAAGTCGATGGGGTGGATTGCGGGCGGTGCCCAGGCAGTCGTCGAAGCGCTGATGGAAACAGTGACTGGGAGCGGCACCCTCGTAATGCCTTCACAATCCGCTGACAACTCAGATCCGGTGTATTGGATGGAGCCCCCTATCCCTGAAAACTGGCACGCGGATTTGCGGGAGAACCTTCCTGCCTATGACCCCCATCTGACGGGGCTCAGAGGCATGGGGAAAATCGCCGAATGCTTTCACCGGCACCCTGCCACGATCCGGAGCCCCCATCCGTCCCATTCTTTTATGGCCTGGGGCGCTGACGCAGCAGAGTGGATGCGTGACCATCCCATTGAAGATTCATTCGGCGAAGGCTCACCGCTTGCGAAAATGATGAAGGCTGAAATGAAAATCCTGTTCATTGGCGTCGGCTTTGATTCGTGTACCGCTTTGCATTACGCCGAATTTGCACAGGACGATCGGACAACTTCTCCGCAAGGCGCTGCAGTCATGCAGAACGGCGAACGGGTATGGCAACGGTTCGAATGCGTCGATATGGATTCGGACCGTTTTCCCGAAATCACCAAAGATTTTGAGGGTGACATCAGAACCGGCAAGCTTGGCCAGGCGGAGGTCAAACTAGTCTATATGAGGCCATTGGTGGAATTCGGCATCGAGTGGCTGCGGGAAAATAAAAAACAATAAAACCATAGGATCGCCGCTTTTCAAATGCGGCGATCCTATGGTTTTATCATTTCATCAAGAAGATTTTCCAGCCGGTCGTTAGTCGAATTGAACGAGTCCACGAATGCGTTGATGATTTCAGCTGGCCCTGCAATTTTCTCCCAGTCCAGCTGGTAGCCTGCGTTCGCCATCAATTGGCGCGCAAATTCGCGGACTGTCCGGCCGTTGCCTTCCCTGAATGGATGCAATGCATTGAGTTCTGCAAGATAATGGGCCAAACGCTCGATCATCTTATCGCGCGGAAGGTCCTTTAAGTAATTCTCTTCTTTCAGTTCGTTGAAAATCCGGTGCATCTGCACTTCGATGTGATCCGGGTGTGCGAAAGACGACGAACCCTTGGAAATCATCTCTTTGCGCAATTCACCAGCAAACGGATAAATGTCCTGAAGAATGGTCCGATGAATATCGATAAAAGCGTCCATATCCAAAGGATCAGCCGGCTTCTTCAACTTCAGTTCGGAGAGGCGCAGCAAGGTGTACACCGTTTCCAATTCCTTCAGTTTATTGTCATCATGAATGGAAAAATGATTGACCAGAACATCCGTGCCCGGATAGCAATACATGGAAGAATGCTTATACCTAGACATCAAATCTGTTTCGAATGGCCTTATGGAATTGAGCTTCCGTTTTTTCCCCTGTCAAAACCGACCGTACAAAGTTACAGTCCTCATGTGTCACATCAAAGCCCTCGATATGGAGCGAATGTGAGGCATAGGAAATCGCATGTTCGGCTTGTTCAAAAGAAATCCGGTTAACTAATTTCGTCAAATTGATGACCACCTTTCATTCTTCCATTATACCATTTTACAAGCGCGGAATCTATTGACAGCAAGCGTTTTTGAGTAAAAAACTCACTTTCTTCCGCTTGCTGTTCCTCGTATTTTTATGGATTTCAGAAGGAATGAAAATCATGCAGTTTATCATTTCAAATTCTTTACAGAAATAATTATTTTTAAGTTTTGGCAGCTCAAAAATTAAATTACTTGAATTTATAATTCCATAATTTGGCGATACTTTCCGGTTCAACCAAAATACTTTCCAGTTCTCCTAAAATACTTTCCAAAATACCTGAAATACTTTCCAATTCGACTCAAATACTTTCCAATTTCATTTCAGGAATTCGCAAGTGATTTAATTGTATATTTATAACAGTCCCACTCCAATAATTTTGCCAAACAATAAAAGACGGGAGCAAAATCCCGTCTTCATCTTCACACTTGTTCCTGCAATTCCTTCGATTCTTCCGAAGTAAACGCGCGGGACCTTGTCAGGAAACGTTTCCCTTCAACGCCTTCCAGTGAAAACATCCCTCCGCGTCCCGGCACTACATCGATGATCAATTGGGTGTGTCGCCAATAATCAAACTGATTTTTGTGCATATAGAATTTGCTTCCGCCGATTTCACCCATCAGCACATCCTGGTCACCGATAAAGAGGTCACCTTCCGGATAGCACATCGGCGAGCTGCCGTCACAGCAGCCGCCTGACTGGTGGAACATCAGTGGGCCATGCTTCTCTTTTAAAAACTCGATCAATTCAAGGGCGGCATCAGTAGCTGTTACACGTTCAACCATTGCAATCCCTTCCTTTCAATGAAGAAGGACCTTTTCTTTCGATCAAAAGAACCCTTGCTTGTCCTGGCTGTAGCTGACCAGCATGTTTTTCGTGTTTTGGTAATGGTCCAGCATCATTTTATGGTTTTCACGGCCGAAACCGGACATTTTGTAGCCGCCGAATGCAGCATGGGCTGGATATTGGTGATAGCAGTTTGTCCAGACGCGTCCCGCTTGGATGCCGCGGCCGAAACGGTAAGCCGTATGCGTATCGCGGGTCCAGATGCCTGCTCCAAGGCCATATAATGTATCATTGGCGATTTCCATCGCTTCTTCTTTCGTTTTAAAAGTCGTTACGGAAACAACCGGCCCAAAAATCTCTTCCTGGAAAATCCGCATTTTATTGTTTCCTTTAAATACAGTCGGTTTGATATAGAAACCTTCCGCCAAATCGCCTTCAAGCACATTCCGGTCGCCGCCTGCAAGGACTTCGGCGCCTTCCTGCTTGCCGATATCCAGATAGGACATAATTTTTTCCATCTGTTCCTGCGAAGCCTGAGCTCCCATCATCGTTTCCGGATCAAGCGGATTACCAAGTTTGATCGCTTCAACGCGTTTCAACGCACGTTCCATGAATTCTTCATAAATATCCTCCTGGATGAGCACGCGCGATGGGCAAGTACACACCTCGCCTTGATTTAGTGCGAACATGACAAACCCTTCAATCGCTTTATCAAGGAAAGCATCATCCTGGTCCATCACATCCTTGAAGAAGATGTTCGGTGATTTGCCGCCCAGCTCCAAAGTGACCGGAATCAGGTTTTGCGATGCATATTGCATGATCATCCGGCCAGTAGTCGTTTCACCTGTGAAGGCGACTTTCGCGACTCGTGGACTGGATGCAAGCGGCTTCCCTGCTTCAAGACCGAAGCCGTTGACGATATTCAATACGCCCGGCGGCAGCAGATCCCCTACCAGTTCAGCCCATACCAGGATGCTTGCAGGCGTCTGTTCTGCCGGTTTCAATACGACACAGTTTCCTGCAGCAAGCGCCGGCGCCAGTTTCCAGGTGGCCATAAGAAGCGGGAAGTTCCACGGAATGATTTGGGCAACCACTCCGAGAGGCTCATGGAAGTGATACGCGACAGTGTCGTCATCCAGTTGGCTGAGCGATCCTTCCTGCGCACGGATAACGCCTGCAAAATACCGGTAATGGTCGATCGCCAAAGGAATATCAGCATTCAGGGTTTCCCGTACCGCCTTGCCATTGTCCCAGGTTTCGGCAACTGCCAGCATTTCAAGATTCTGCTCCATCCGGTCGGCGATCTTCAAAAGAATATTAGCGCGTTCAGTAACTGATGTCTTGCCCCAGGCATCCTTCGCTGCATGGGCCGCGTCAATCGCTGCTTCAACATCTTCGGCTGTCGAACGGGCAATTTCCGTGAACTTTTTGCCGTTTACAGGAGAAACGTTATCAAAATACTGTCCCTTTGCCGGCGCTTTCCACTCGCCGTTAATATAGTTTTCGTACCTTTCCTTGAACGAACTCTTTGCACCAGCTGTATTCGGAATTGCGTATTCCATTACCATTCTGTTTCCTCCCCTTGATTGGTTTGCCGTTATGTATGCGCTTTCATTATACTGTCGATTTGGCTGCGCATAATGAAACAGCTTACCTTCTATATTGTCAAACAAATTAGAAAATTGCAATAGATTATACTTTCTTTTTCGCTGTAAAAGTAATCAGCCCTTCGTTTTGTTCTGTCCCTTTTGAGGGTATAATGGAAACACACAGCAAATTCTACAAATCGAAGGGATTTTATTATGCGAATCAACAAATTTTTAAGTGAGACCGGGATCACCTCCCGCCGCGGCGCGGATAAATTTATCGAAGCCGGCCGCGTTACCATTAACAGCGCTCCGGCGGAACTCGGCAGCAAAGTGCAGCCGGGTGATCAAGTGCATGTCGACGGCAAGCTGATCGAACAGCCGCAGCAGGAATACGTCTATATCGCTTTGAATAAACCGGTTGGCATCACAAGCACGACCGAACGCCACATCGAAGGGAATATCGTCGATTTCGTCAATCACGCTGAACGGATTTTCCATGTCGGACGCCTGGATAAAGATTCAGAAGGATTGATCCTTCTGACAAACGACGGCGACATCGTCAATGAAATTCTGCGGGCGGAAAATGAACACGAAAAAGAATATATTGTCAGAGTCGATATGCCGATCACCGATTCTTTCCTGAAAAAAATGCGGGAAGGCGTTGAAATTCTGGATACAGTCACGCTTCCGGCAAAAGCCGAGAAACTGACGAAATATATTTTCAAATTGACGATCAAACAGGGATTGAACCGCCAGATCCGCCGGATGTGTACAGCACTTGGCTATGAAGTTCGCAGCCTGCAGCGGATCCGGATCATGAATATCCAGCTCGGAGATCTGCCTATAGGCGAATGGCGTGATCTTACAGATGATGAACGCAATGAATTATTCAAGCAGCTCGACTACAAACCGAAACGTTGAGGAGGATTTTGCATGCTGACGATGAAGAGTACACCGAATCATACCGGTGTAAAAATTAGCGGTGATTATTTTGACCTGGATGAGTTGAACCAGGCATTTTATAAAGTGATCGGCAAAGAAGACCAGTATCACGGCTATGAGGGTTCACGCCGGCGCATACTCGGGATTTCATATGAAATCCGCCATGCTGCCCAAGGCGACCGCAATGTGGACTTCGTCTTCAACGGCCTCCATGAACACACGATGAAGCAGCACGGATTTATCGCACCTGAAAAAAACATTTATTTTTCTGCAGAAATCCTTTGGCCTGAATTGATTTACGCGGCAATTGCGCTGAAGGATTTCGTGAGCCTTTATCAGAAACGGGTTTCACAATCGATATGGGATGTTCATCTGCCGGTCATCTATCGTTTCCAGTCGCTTGTTCTGGATTGCCTGCAGGGCCATGTTCCCGATGAAGAATACGAGACGATTTTAAAAGGTTTTAACCAGCCCGTCACAGTGGATGATTACGCCATTCAATATGTGGACCTGATGAACCTCAAGTATATCGGCATGACAAAAGAGCAGCGCGAAAAGAGCCTTTCCACAATTGCTATGAAACTGGCTGTACAGGACAATGATTATCAGGCATTTCGCAAACAGGTTCTTTCTGCCGCCACACCCGGCAAGAAGCAAATACATGAAATCGAAGTATCCGCAAAGTATCCCGAGGACTTCGAATGGTGATTTGAGAATTTCCATCTCAAAAGTATAGATTGACAGAAAAAATCCCAAGCCGTTTGACTTGGGATTTTTCTATTGCTTAATTTGAATGACGAGGAAGTTTGAATCTTCTATCGCCTTCAGGCTGTGCTTTTCTTTCGGCGTCATCCTCATCATGACACCTGTAGATACTTCCGCGACTGTTCCTTCTACTGTAAACTCGACTCGTCCGCTGTTTACGATTATCAGAACATCCGCGTCGGCGTCATGTTCCGATATCTCTTCCCCTGCTCCCAATTGCATATTCACAATATTGGTCTTTTCGAATTTCGCAACTTTCTGTACGTGCTTTTTCTTATTGTCCAGCTGATTGGGCATTTCAAATAACTCCATGCTTGCACCTCATTCCTTTCCTTGTTTATTCCATTCGACAAATGACAGGCAATCCCTGCCCGCGAATTCCGCCTACCGTTTTAAAACCTCCGAAAGAAGGGTATATTTCCTGAAACGATCAAATTCAACGTACTGGAGTGAGCACAATGAAGAAATGGTATTTGCCGATAAGTGTTGCACTATTGCTGTCAGCCTGTGGAGGCGAAGACACGCCTGAGCTTGAAGAGGAATCGCAAACGGAAGTTTCCGCTCCTGAAGGCGACGACCTTGATCCCACTGATCCTGAAGAAGTGGAAAATGCCGAAATGACTCTTGTTTCAGACCTGGCTGCTGGGAATATAGAAGAAGGCGCAGCAGTAAAAATCTCAGGTACAGTAGAAGAACTGGCGGATGATGTCGCTTTCCCTTCCTTTATCCTTTCCAATGACGGCCAGCAGGTATATATACGGAATATGGCTGAAACGCCTGTTGAACCGGGAGACACCATCCAATTGGAAGGCATCTATGACGGCAACGCAGAAGAGGATATGCCACTCATTTCCGCTTCAGTGATTACAGTCGAATAAAATCCAGCAAGCTTGCATACTAAAACACCGGCCGAAACTTCGGCCGGTGTTTTGCTTATTCTTTTTCTTACTTCTCGGGTTCAGCCGGTTCTGAAACTTCATCAAGCGCAATATCAGCATTGCCATACGATTTATCTTTTACAGCGATGTCGCCAAGTGAGACGATTCCAACGACTTTGTCATTTTCCACAATCGGCAAACGGCGGATTTGGTGGTCAGCCATCAGTTCTGCGGCTTCTTCAACGCTCATGTCTTTATTGCCCGTCACCATATTTTCAGAAAGAATTTCAGAAACAGCTGACTCCAATGACAGGTTGTCCGCAATGCCGCGAACCACAATATCGCGGTCTGTAATGATGCCGACTAATTTTTCATTTTCACATATCGGTATAGAGCCGACATTAATCTCCTTCATCTTGGCGGCCACTTCCTGAAGCGAATGTCCCGGATTGCATGTATCAACTTCTTTGGTCATTATGTCTGCGACTTTCATTGAATGTTCCTCCTTAGTTTTTTGTATTTACACTATATACGTTGTTTATCCTTTATCATACGCCCGAAACCTTTTGGCCACGAAAAAAGCGATTCCGCTTTACAGACGGAATCGCTCTCATCGACTACTCAACCAATTGGATGAATTGTTTTGTACGTTCATTCTGGGGATTTTCAAAGAAATTCTTCGGATCCGCAGATTCAATGATAGTGCCCTGGTCAATCATGATGATCCGGTCCGCCACTTCTTTGGCGAACTTCATCTCATGGGTGACGACAACCATTGTCATGCCTTCTTCTGCAAGCTGTTTCATAACCTGCAGGACTTCACCGACCAATTCAGGGTCAAGCGCAGAAGTAGGTTCATCAAACAGCATGACTTTCGGTTCCATCGCCAGGGATCTGGCAATGGCCACACGCTGCTTTTGACCGCCTGACAATTTGCTCGGATAAACATCCGCTTTGTCTTCAAGGCCGACCTTTCTCAAAAGGTTCATACCCAGTTTTTTCGCTTCTTCTTTTTTCATCTTCTTGACTGTAATCGGTGCTTCAATCACATTTTCCAGAACTGATTTGTGCGGAAAAAGATTGAAATGCTGGAATACCATACCGACTTCAGCCCGTATTTTGGCTAAATCCTCTTTTTTGGGGTTGATTGTGTGCCCGTCAATAGTAATTTCTCCGCTGTTGATCATTTCCAGAAAGTTAAAGCACCTCAGAAGTGTACTTTTCCCCGATCCACTGACACCGACAAGAACAACCACTTCTTGGGGTTTCACATGCAAATCAACCCCTTTGAGCACTTCCAGATCGCCGAAGGATTTGTGTATATTTTTCCCTACTATCATGTCTGTCCCTCCTTAGGCTTTGTCCACATCAAGTTTATTTTCGTACAAGCGCAACAGGAATGTGAAAATCATTACAAGCACTAAGTAATAGAGCGCGACCACCAGGAAAGATTCGAAAGCCTGGTAGGATTGAGCCGCTTCACGGTTTGCAAGTGAGAAGATTTCCGCCACACCGATGATGTAAACAAGTGATGAGTCTTTTAACGTAATGATGAACTGGTTGCCGAGCGGCGGAATTGAGCGGCGCAATGCCTGTGGAAATACAATTCGCTGCATGGTCTGCTTGCGGTTCATCCCGAGTGACAGGCTGGCTTCGCGCTGGCCCGGGTCAATCCCCTGAATGGCGCCACGGAAGATTTCCGCGATATAAGCACCATTATGGACGCCGAGTGCAATGGCGCCTGCCCAGAAATTAGACATGGTATAAATTTCAACAATCCCGAAATACAGGAACATGATCTGTACAATCAAAGGTGTGCCTCGTATTACTGTGATATAGATATTAGCGATTCCTCTCAGGATTTTTGATCCTGAGATTTTCATCAATGCGAAAATCAGGCCGATGACCGTTCCGAGAACGACGCCGATCGCTGTCAATTCCAGAGTGATGACTGTCGCTTCCAGGAATCCCTGATAAGTACGCATGAATACGTCAAAAACGTCGACAAATAAGTCCGGCATAAATTCCACTCCTCTTTTCCCTCTTTAACGGCAGGAGGAACTCCACTTATACGAGTAGAGTTCCACTGGCCGTAAAAGCCCGATTGAATCAGCTTGCACTTTCTGAGTGCAGGCTGCTGTAAACTCAATCAAACAGCTTCTATTCGAGTACTTCCACACCTTCAAGATCTACATCGAGGAGATTGCGGCCGAACCATTTCTCTGAAATCTCTTCATATGTTCCATTTTCAATGATTGTATCCAATGCTTCATCGATTGCCGCAAGAAGTTCTTCATCGTCTTTACGCACAGCGATGGATGGCTGCTCGATCCATAGCGGTTCGCCGACCATTTCGACTTCAAGTCCGGCATTCTGTGCTTCAAAACCAACTACATCTGCCGTAATTACTGCGTCCAGACGGCCTTCAATCGTCAAATCCTGAAGCGCTACGACATCACTTGTGTAATATTGGATGTCATCTGTATATTCGGCTGCTGCTGTTTCATAAGTACTTTGTCCAACTACGCCAATTTTCTTGCCTTCAAGATCCTCAGCTGATTGGATTTCGGTATTTCCTTCCCTTACAAAGATTGCTCCGCCTGAATAATAGTATGGGTCAGAGAAGCTAACCTGCTCCGAGCGTTCTTTCGTGTTCGACATTGATCCGATAATGGCATCGTAACGGTTTGAGTTCAACCCCTGGATGATCGTTTCAAAAGGTGTAGTGACGGGATTCGGCTCCAGTCCCATTTCTTCTGCAATCGCATTCCCGATATCGATATCGAAGCCTTTCAAATCGCCGCCTTCTTCAAAACTGAAGGGTTTGTATAATCCACTTGAAGCAGTTGTGAATTGGCCTTCTTCCAATAGATCGAAATCGCTCCCCGCTCCTTCTGATCCTGTACTTTCTGAACCGGAAGACGAATCGTCTTCACCACATGCGGCCATGATCATCCCTGCTGATAAAACTATTCCTAAAAATGGATATTTCTTTTTCATATCGTTCTCCCCTTTTCATTTTATGATTCACCAAAACGCCTGGGCATTCCGGGACCTGCCTTTACATTGGGTCTAATCAGATAAAAACTTCTTTCTCCATATATATCGCTTCCACCTTTGCCAAATTCCGTTTTACTTTTGAATGTTCTTTGACATATACAAAACGCATGATTGAAGCAATCAGCGCATGCACAGCGGTGTAAGAATCGATGTTCAGATTCGAGTTTACGGAAACCTCCAGCTTTATATCGGCATATTCTGCTGCCGGAGAATCCGCGGTATCCGTAATCAGCACAATTTTTGCTCCCTGTTTACTGGCAGTCGCCAATGTGTCGATGACTGATTTCGTATAACGTGGAAACACGAAAGCAATAACGGTATCCCCTTCAGTCAGTGCTGATAATTGCCGGTAGTATTGGGCGTCTCCATGCATCATCAATTCAGCGTGATCGAGCGTCAAATTTAGCCAGGACGTCATAAAATGTGCGAGGCCGAAATCGAAAAAATTACTGGTTACATATATACTCTTCGCCTGGCCGATGTAATCCACTGCCTGCAGGAGCTGGTCTTCGTCCGCAGACTGCTTCAACTGGGTGATGCTGGCGATATCCGCATCCAGCAGATTTGCAAGAAAGGATTGTTCGACCGCCGGCTGGGTATCGGATTCCTCCACTTGTTCAAAACGTTCTTCCGCCAGCTTCCTTTGCAGCACATGCTGAAATTCCGCGTATCCACGGTAACCGAGTTTTTGGGACCATCTGATTACTGTGGATTCACTGACATTGACCCTCCTGCCTACTTCAAGTGCCGATGAAAAGGCAAGAAAGATGGGCTCTTTGAAAAAAAGATCCCCAATTTTTTTTTGTCCAGAACTAAAATCTTTATACGAATTCGAAACGTTTCGCAGTAAATCCTGCATATTTTACAGCCCCCAATGTAAAAACAAGCTTCTATACTAATTTAAGTATACTATAATGCAGGATTTCCTTCAATAATTATCCGAATATTCTTTGTAGAAAGTAAAATTTGAAGAATTATTTAATTCTTTTTCCCCACCTTACTTACACCTAAACTACTACGGATTTTTTAAGACACCCTGCCGCCGTCCTCTTTCTCTCTCTTCAAACGGTTTTCAAGTATACTGTTTGTATAACTTGTAATGGAGTGATGTTTTTGAAATGGGAAGAAGGAATTTATCGACTTTTTTTAATATGGTATACAATCGGCATCATACTGCTGGCTTTTGATTTATTGCCTTCGTGGCTGGAATGGGCTAACGCCGTCTTTCTTATACTTGCTGGCACAATAGGTTTTCTATACTTTTTGAAACGCTTCGGCAAGCCTGCCGGAATCACCATCGGCTTAATCATATTCTTCGCCACTTTTATCGTTGAAGGAGCAGGCGCGAATTCCGGGTTTCTGTTCGGTTCGTATGATTACACAGATCATTTTGCTCCGAACCTGTTCGGTGTGCCCATCGCCATCGGCTTTGCCTGGCTGATGGTGGTTGCAACGTCCCATGTGCTGGCGCGCTGGATTTTTCCGAACGGCACTTTCGCTTATGCTGTAACCGGCGGAATAGGGGCGGTCATCATGGACCTTATAATCGATCCTGTTGCCTATCGCATAAAAACTTATTGGATTTGGGAAGACACCGGCTGGTATTACGGAATTCCCTGGACCAATTTTTTGGGCTGGTTTATTGTATCGTTCGTTCTTCATCTGCTGATCGATTGGGTGATGCGCCGTAAATCGATGGCAATTACCAATGACACGGCCGAGCGCCGGCTTGTGCTGCTTTACCTTCTCATGATCGCCATGTTCGCCATGCTGGGTGCCCTGGGCGGATTATGGCTGGCTGTGGCAGCCAGCACTATTCCGGCTGTGTTGCTTGTAGTGCTTGCATGGAAAAGGAGGCCTCTATGATTATTGCGAAAAAAAGCCGTTTATTTGAAAAAGGGTTTGCACTCTATCTTTTGCCGTTGCTTCGCAGGTCGTTTTCTCATCTATTGGGATACGGCATCCGAAAGATTCCTGAAAAACCGGTGATTTTCATCGCAAACCACAGTTCCTGGTGGGACGGCCTGCTGTTCTTCTTTTTGAACCACACAGTCTGGAAGCATGACATCCACATGATGATGCATGAAAAGAACCTGAGGAAATATATTTTCTTCCGTTATCTAGGTGCGTTTTCGATTGATAAGCAAAATCCGAAAGATATCATCCGGTCCCTTCAATATGCTGAAAAATTGTTGGCTGAAGGCAAATCGGTTGTGTTATTTCCGCAAGGCGATGAATATCATCAGGAAATCCGCCCGCTCGCTTTTTCCACCGGAATCGGTTATCTGGTTGAAAAACATCCCGATGTACCGGTAGTTCCGATTACATTCTATTATTCATTCCGGCACGATCAGAAACCCGAAGTTTGGATCCGGCAAAGTTCACCATTATCTATAGAGAAAATCGCTGGAACTTCCAGAAAAGAGCGCACAGCGTTTCTACAGGATACTGTAACCGCTCAGTTGGATGCATTAAAGAAAGAAGCCATCGCTGAAAACGTGTCTGAATTCAACGATTTACTGGGAAAGGAGTGAAGCAAAACAATGATTATGTGGATTTTCATCCCTTGCCTGGCCGCTTTTCTGCTATGGACGATCTTCAATAGCTTTTTCATGCCTTCTCTTCCTAAAAAAAATCCGGCAGTCAATGGGTATCCCTTGCTGTCGGTTTTGGTGCCCATGCGCAATGAAGAGCGGAATGTCAAATCGCTTGTTGCTTCGCTCAAAAACAGTACATACCCGAAGATAGAATTTATCATCCTGAATGACCAATCCACCGATCGGACGCAGCAATTGCTTGAAGAAGAAATTGGCGGCGACAGCCGTTTTACGATCTTGCAGGGAGCCGAACTTCCAACAGATTGGGTGGGAAAAGTTCATGCGTGCCATCAGCTTCAAAAGGCTGCTGCCGGGGAGCTTTTAATGTTTGTGGATGCTGATATCAATTTCGGTCCCGAAGCATTCCAACAGTCTATTGCATTGATGCAGCAGAAGAACGCAAAGTCGCTTTCTGGCTTTCCGGCCTTCGAAGTCGCGCCATTTTTAAGTAAACTGCTGGTTCCGATGCAGCATTTTGTTGTCTTCTTCCATTTGCCGCTGGGATTGGCGAATTATGCCTCATTTCCTGCAGCAACAGCAGCGCACGGAGCATGGATGCTTTTTGACAGAAAAGTATATGAAGATATTGGCGGGCACCAGTCGGTTCGAAACTCCCTCGTCGAAGATGTCCACATTTCCCGGGAAATAAAGAAAGCCGGCCACCGCATGCTGCTGGCCAATATTACGGAATCCGTCAGCAGTAAAATGTATGACACCAACAAGGAAGTCTGGGAAGGATTTTTGAAAAATAGTTATACCGGCATCGGGCGATCGCCGGTGATGGCAGTTTTGCTCACTCTATTTTATATACTGTTTTATGTTATTCCTTTCGCCTTGGCTGTCATCGGCATTTTTATGCTCAAGCCGCTTTTCGTTGTCCCTTATCTGCTTATTTGCCTGCAGCAGCTGTACATCATGCTGAGGACCCGGCAGAATCCTCTTTTGGCATTTTTGATGCCTTTTCAGGCTGGCGCGATGATTGCTGTGCTCCTCCACGCAATGCAAAAATCCCGCAGAAGGCAATCATACTCATGGAAGGGCAGGAATTATTTATGAGCAAAACGATTATCATCGGCGGCGGCCTTGGCGGGCTGTCCGCAGCAGTGACTCTTGCCAATGCAGGAATGGAAGTAGAGTTATATGAAAAGAATGATCATTTCGGCGGCAAGCTGATGCCGGTCCAACTCGGCACCCACTCGTTTGATTTCGGTCCTAATACCATCACGATGCCAGAAGTTTTTAAAGCGGTTATTGAACAGACCGGAGAAGCCGCCGCCGATTATTTTGATCTGATCCCATTGACTACCCATACAAGAAACCATTTCGCAGATGGCCGCCACCTTGATTTTTCTTCCGATCAGGAAATTATGCAGGCTGAGTTGAACCGCGTTGCAGCGGATGACGCGAAGAACTATAGACGTTTCCTCAATGAAATCAGTCGCATCTATGATTTATCGGAACGCTATTTCTTCCCTTCCACTTTTCAGTCATGGCGTGATTACCTGTCTCCTTCACTGGGCAAAGCCCTATTGCAGGTTCGGCCGGCAGAGACGATGGATCATTTTTACAAGAAGTATTTCAAAGATCCCGTTTTGCTCCAGGCGTTCGGCCGGTATGCAACGTATATCGGGTCATCTCCCTATAAAGCTCCTGCGACTTTTTCTATGATCGCTTATCTGGAATTGGTCGGCGGCGTTTATTACGCTAAAGGGGGAAACACTCGCATAGCGGAAGGGTTTGCCGCGGTGGCAAAAAAAAGAGGGGCACGTCTTTATTCCGGAAAGCCAGTCAAAAGAATAATCGTCAAAGACGGTAAAGCTGCAGGAGTGGAATTGGATGATGGCACTGTATCTGAGGCGGACGCAGTCATTTTGAACGGCGACCTGTTGACTGCCTTCCCCCAGCTCACCGCTGAAAATGAACGGCCGTCTTTCAGCAATGAAAAGAGCGAATCCTTCGAGCCTTCCATTTCCGCTTTTGTTATACTGGCAGGTTTGAATACCCGCCTGCCTGAACTGAAGCATCATAACGTCTATTTCTCAGAAGATTATCCGAAAGAATTTGATGAACTCTTTGAAAAGAAAAGCTATTCCGAAGAGCCGACCGTGTATATCAGTAATTCTTCTGCAACGGACCCTTCGGTATCCCCAGAAGGTGATAATCTGTTCATCCTTGTAAATGCTCCTGCGCTGACTCCGGATGGAAAACTGCAGATCGACGCCGAAACATATAAGAATCGGATATACGATTTTCTGGAAAACTATGGACTGAATATACGAAGCCATCTTGCAGAAGAAAAAGTCTTTACGCCTTCTTTTATAGCTGAGAATTTCAATGCTTTCCGCGGCGCTTTATACGGGCCCTCTTCGCATCGGAAAAAAGATGCTTTTCTGCGTCCGGCAAATGCCAGTCCGGATATTAAAAACTTGTTCTTTGTTGGCGGCAGCACTCATCCCGGCGGCGGATCACCAATGGTTACTATGAGCGGCCATAATGTTGCAACTCGTATTTTGAAGAAGTTCGGCCTGCTGTAATAAGAGCACTTGATGATAAAAAAGGCCAAATAAAAAATCAGCCTGATATTGATGGGCTGATTTTAACAAGATATGCCCGATTGAGGCATATCTTTTTTATTCGTTTCATAGACAAGCAAGTATCTGCTGCTTGGATTGATCAGGCACAAAATGTTTTTGGCCGAAAACGTTGTAGTCTTTCTTTCGGATGGTTGTCAGAATTTCACGGTACACCAGTCCGGCACCTTTTACAGGAATTCTTGAACTGACCGGATATTCGTTTATGGTTTCAAACGCTTTCTCGTAATAGTACTCCGCTTCCTGCGCCATCTCTTCCCAGACTGATACGAAGGCCGGCGTTACAGTTTTCCTATGAAGATCTGCTTCCTCCAGGTTGTGTTTAACCATCAGCTCTGAAGGCAAATAAACCCGGCCCAGCCCTAAATCTTCATCGATATCGCGGAGAATATTGGTGATCTGCATTGCGTATCCAAGGGCAATCGCCCCTTCTTTCAGAATTTCCGTTTTGCCCGGAGCCAGCACCGGCAGCAGCATAAGGCCGACAGAACTCGCTACGTGATAACTGTAATCCAGTACGTCATCCACCGTCTTATAGCGTTTCATCAGCAAATCCATTTCCTGGCCAGCGATCATGCTGGCATAGGCTTCATCGTCCATGTCGTAATTCTTGAAGACATCGGAAAGCGCCAGCCACATCGGATTTTCAACATCAAAATTACCTGCCAGAAATTCATTGAACTCCTGTTTGAAGAGAGTCAGCCCACGAACTGGATCCGCACCTTCATCCACAATATCGTCCACCGTCCGGCAAAAAGCGTAAATAGCCCAGACAGCTTTTCTATTTTCCTTCGGCAGCATGGAAAAACTTTTGTAAAAGCTCTTGGAATTGGCGGCAATGATTTCTTCGCAAAAACGGTAAGCTTTACTTAATTCCATTAAGAACCTCTCCTCTCGCTTAAGGAATCACGTTCAATTTGTTCGGCAAGCAATTTGGCTCCCTGCATTACAATCGGAATACCACCGCCAGGATGGACGGAAGCACCTACCGCATAGAGACCTTTAACATCGAAAGGTTTAACTTGCGGGCGGAAAACACCCGATTGCAATAGTGTCGGACCGATTCCGAAGCTCCCTCCGCGGAAGAGGCCGAATGTCTCCGCGTCGGTCGGAGTCCTTACTTCCATCCACTCGATTGCATCTTTTAATCCAGGGAACGACAATTCTTCCATCCTGACGACCACTCCATCGATCCACTCTTTTTCATTTGCCCAATCGACATCCGACCCTGCAGGCACAGGAATCAGGGTATACAGCACCCCTTTTCCTTCAGGAGCCAAAGAATCATCGATTTTTGATGGATGGAACGTATAGAATGCTGGATCTTCAGGCTTCTGCTTGTCAGTGAACACGTCTTTCATGTGTTTCGCATAATCATTTCCAATAAAAAATTGATGTACGTTTACTTCATCATAGACTTGATTCAGTCCAAAATACAGCAATACACAGGCAGAAGATGGAACAAATTTCTTCTTTTTCCGTTCCGGCAATAAACGTGACACCGTTGGAAAGTCGCCGTTGTAGACTACCGCGTCAAAATCTTCCCTGCCGGATTCCAACTCCACTCCTGTTGCTTTCCCATTACCCAATAGGATCTGTTTCACTTTTTGGCCTTTTCGGACAGTGACATTCGAGAGGGTGAGCAGCTTTTCCTCCAACAGCGGCACGATGCTCGCATAACCGCCTTTCAAATAATGGACGCCGTGCTCATGTTCGCTGAAAGATACCAGTGAATACATACCGGGAGCACTGTACGGATCTCCCCCGATATAAAGTGACTGGAGCGTATAGGCCAATTGAAGACGTTCATCTGTAAAATAGCGGGCCATCAACTGTTTTATGGAAAGCTGAGGTTTCAAAGCCAATAGATTCTTAACGTTTCCTGGAGTGAAAAATGTTTTTTTATCGACGAAAGAATGCTCAAGAAAAGCGGATTTACCGATGGCAAACCGAGTACGCCCTTCTTCCATAAAACGTCTGAAGCCTTCTTCCTGTCCGGGGAATACATTTGCCACTTCTTCAATTTGCCGCTTGTTGTCCGGGTATTTCGTATATACTTTTCCGTCATTGAAACGGATGGTGTAAAGAGGGTCGCAAAGCAATAATTCATATTTTTCTTTCGGGATCCCCGCTTCAGCCAACAGTTCCTGAAACATCTCCGGCAATAAAACAATTGTCGGTCCCTCATCAATTTTGAAACCATCACGCTCAACGAAGTTCATACGGCCGCCAAGGCGGTTTTCCTTTTCAATGATTGTCACGTCGTGCCCTTGTTTACTTAAATACAAAGCACCCATCAATCCACCGATGCCGCCGCCGATTATCCCGATTTTCATGCAAATCCCTCCAATTGAGGCAACGGAAGAATCGGTATTCCTTCATTTCCATCTTTTTTCAAAATGCCGTTGGCAGTGATGCGGGCGGATTCCAATATGGTCGGCAAGCCGCTTCCTGGATGCGTTCCGCCACCCACCAGCCAGCATTGTTTAAGTTCTTCGAATTCATTGTGAGGACGGAATATCATCATTTGAGTCAATTGATGCCCCAGGTTGAATGTTGCGCCTTTATAAACGGAATAGTCATGTTCCCAGCCGAACGGCGTCAACACTTTTTCCACTTCGATATGCTCACGCAGATTTTTAAATTCCGTCTTCTCTTCAATAATATTCAATACGAGTTCCCTGAATTCCTGCTGTTCATTGTCCCATCCGATATCACTGAAATTATTCGGGACCGGTGCCAATATGTAAAGTGCTGATTTCCCTTCAGGTGCGAGTGTCGGATCTGTCACACTGGCATTTTGGATATAGATGGAAGGATCCGCTGATAAAAGCTTAGAATCTGTAATTTCTTCCACATTTTTTTTGTAATCCTTGGCAAAGACAATTGTATGGTGAGATAGATCATACTTTTTATCCAATCCCAAATAAATCATGAAAGTGGAACAGGAGTATTTTTTCTTCTCCAGTTTTTCAGGCGTATATTTCTTCAGAATCCCTGGCTCAACAAGATTGGTCATGACATGGGCAAAATCCCCATTGATGATGACTTCATCAGCGGCTTCGCGGCTTCCGTCCTCAAGATCCACGCCTTTTACGGTACGGCCTTCAAGCCATAATTTTTTCACACCTGTACCTGTATGGATTTTACCGCCAAGCTCGCGGATCACTTTCGCCATCGATTCAGACAGCTGATTGACGCCACCGATCGGATGATAGATTCCATAAGCATGCTCCATATAAGACAAAATCGTAAAAGCACCAGGACATTCCCATGGTGACATGCCAAGGTATTTGGACTGGAATGCAAAAGCGAGCTTTAACCGTTCATCTTTGAAGTAGCGTGAAAGCACATCGTAAAGGCTTTTGTTCACTTCCAGTTCCGGCAAAGCCTTAAGCACTTTAGGCTGGATCATGTGTGAAAACTTATCCATTCTTGTCTGCAGGATTGGTGAAAGAGCCTCCAATTTACGGCCGGTCTCTTTCATGAACCGTTCATAGCCTTCCCCGCCGCCTTCAAAATCTTTATCAATTTTGGCTTTCATTTCTTCGGCATTGCGTGTCATGACTAATTTTTGATCTTCAAAAATCAATTCATACATCGGGTCCAGTTCGACAGGCTCCATGTAATCGGCAAGCTTTCGTCCAGCAACTTCAAACAGCTCTTCCACTATATGAAGCATGCTTAAAAAAGTTGGACCGGTATCAAAAGTGAAATCACCGATTTTCAAGGCCGCATTGCGCCCGCCGACCCGTTCGTTTTTTTCATAGATATCCACTTTATATCCATATAAAACACAAAGCAAACAACCAAAACATAAACCAGCAAACAAAACACAACCACAAAAAAAAACAAAACAAAAAAAAAACAGACGAAAACACCACGCAAACAAAAACAACCACTCAACCACACCAACCACAAAA